>JALRDR010000246.1 GCA_023262145.1 Planctomycetaceae bacterium
TCTTCGTCTACGCGAAGCTGTGGCAGCGCAGCGGTGTGCTCACGGATCTGGAATTCTATGAGATCCGCTACAGCGGCCAGGCGGCCAGTTTTCTGCGCGGATTTCGAGCTGTCTATCTGGGTGTGGTCTTCAATTCTCTGGTGATGGCAAATGTGATCCTGGCGGGCATCAAGCTGGGCAGCATTCTGCTTGGGGCCACACCGTTGCAGACGGTTGTGGTCGCCGGTACGGTGACTGTCGCGTATACGCTCATGGGGGGCCTGCGTGGTGTGATTCTGACCGATTGCTTTCAGTTTGTGATGGCGATGGTGGGAGCAATCGCGGCTGCCGTAGTGCTCTGTGATCTGCCTCAGGTGGGTGGATTCAGTAATCTGCTGCAGCATCCGAACGTGGTCGACAAACTGAGCATGCTGCCGGACTTCAGCGACACGGATGCGCTGCTGCCACTGCTGATCATTCCCCTGGCAGTACAGTGGTGGAGCAGCTGGTATCCGGGTGCGGAACCTGGCGGTGGTGGTTACGTAGCACAGCGGATGCTGGGATCGCGGAGTGAGCAGGATGCGACGACGGCAACGTTGCTGTTTCAGGTCGCCCACTATGCACTGCGTCCGTGGCCGTGGATCGTTGTGGCCTTCGCATCACTGGTCGTGTTTCCGACACTGGAAAGCATCCAGCAGGCATTTCCGGATATTGATCCGGCGGTGGTCAGGGACGATCTTGCATATCCGGCGATGCTGACGTTTCTGCCGCCGGGACTGATGGGGCTTGTGATTGCCAGTCTGATCGCGGCGTTCATGTCGACAATCTCCACGCATCTGAACTGGGGTGCGTCCTATATCTCGCACGATGTCTATCGTCGTTTCATGAACCCTGATGCGACGGAGCAGGAGCTGGTACGGCTGGGCCGGATTTCCACGGTGGGGCTGATGATCTTATCCAGCTTTGTGGCATTGCTGCTGGAAAGCGCGATGGACGCGTTTGGTGTAATTCTGCAGATCGGCGCAGGAACCGGGGCGATTTACATCCTCCGCTGGTTCTGGTGGCGGATCAACGCATACACCGAGATTGCCGGCATGGTGGTATCGTTCGTGATTGCGGTTTACTTCCGATATTTCGTTGAAGGCACTCCACTTGAGACGCTGAGTGACTGGCAGCGACTCACGGTTGGTGTGTTCCTGACGATGGCGGTGTGGCTGCTGGTCACGTTTTTTTCTCCGCAGACGGACCGGGAAGTTCTGAAGAGATTCTATGTTCGGATTCGCCCGGGC
>JALRDR010000515.1 GCA_023262145.1 Planctomycetaceae bacterium
GAATCTCACGCTGCCACACTTCCAGCGCACGTTCTCTGATCCGGGGTTTGGAAAGATGATCAATCACCATCTTCAGCTCTGGCAGCTGAGCTGCGAGAACGGGAGCGTGCCGCAGGTGCCGGGAATAAAACAGCAGATCAAACGGCACCGAATGGCTCTGCAGCACACGCAGTCCGTTGAGGATCTGCGGGCGAAGAATGAAATCGTCATCCGGCTCGTCCTGGGTGATGTGCCGAATTCCCACTGCCAGCGGATGCTCACAAAACCGGAGTAACTGCTGCTCCACATCGGCGGCCGCCAGATCTACCCACCCCACAACCCCCACCAGAAAATCATTCTCCTCGGCTAACTGCAAAGCCCACTCGTTTTCAGCAACGTCATGCTGGGTCTGCACAAAGACCGAACGGTCCACACCGGACTGCTGCAGCAGCGGTCGCAGATCCTCCGGAAGATAACTGCGACAAATGCGTTCGTGCTGAGGAGCATGCAGCCAGCCATATTCAAACGGCAGATCCAGCTGCCAGAAATGCTGGTGCGAATCAACAATCATTGGTCCGTCCTGTTGTCTTGTCTGATGGATCCTGCGGTTGATCCTGAGTCGTAATCTGCTCCAGCCGGATATGCTGAAGTCGCATGTACTCAAACCACAAACGCTGCCGTCGTCGCGTTGAAGACCTCCACCTGAAATGGTCGCCAGCACGGCGATTGCGGCAGGCTGCACAGCCGCAGTGTAACACTGCGGGCGTTGCATTCCACACTCCCGCCGCAAGGCCGATGCCCCGGGAGTGTTCTGCGCTTCGGACTGTCGTCCGACATACCCTGTTCAACAGCCCCTGCCTCATGAGACGACAGGTCTCCTGCAGGCCCCCATGAGACCGGCTCGCTCATTAACAAACCCGCTGCTGACCCGCGTCGCTTCGCGTCGGACGTAAGCAGTAACGTTGAAAAAACTTGTACTTTTCGCCATTTTCAGGAATCCGCCGGATGGTGTATTCTGGTAGCCTGACGAGAGATCGCGTTCAGCGGTTGGACGCCCCGCTCGTCCGTTACCCACAGGAAGCCAAATGAAAGTTGTTCTGGAACTACAAAACCAGACAGCCAATGTCCGTACTATCACGGTGCGTCATGACATTGTGATCGGTCGTGGTGCCGACTGCAGCCTGCGTCTTTCTTCACCGCAGGTCAGCCGGCGACACTGCATCATGCGGGTCGGCAGATCAGGTGTGACGATTGCAGACCTCGACAGCAGTAATGGCACATGGGTCAACGGAAAACGCGTGCCCTCAGGTGTGCGGCAGCCACTCGACGACCTGTGTGAACTTGCGGTCGGCCCGATCTGCTTTCGTGTCCGACTGCTCGGACAACCCCTGCTCGAACAGGACCTCACTGAAGTTCCCGGGCCCGCTGAACAATCGCCCGCAAAACCTCCGGCGCGCTCAGATCGTGTCCAGCTTGATTCCAGACGACCGCCGGCAATCCCAATCGACGACGCAAACGTGGATAGCCGCGCCGAAGTGGGACAACTTGGCCTCGAAGGACTCGTTGGTCGCCAGCATGGAAAAATCATTCCTCCCAACGACTCCGTCGTCGAATATCTCGACAACATGGATTTCTCAGACGAACCGGAAGACAGCGTCGATGTCCTCGAAGCAGGTATCATCGATGCCGGTGACTCCGCCTCCTCCGGTGAAGTAACCAGCCCGGATCTTGAACTGATCCCCGGTGGGGAGGACGATCTGGATTTCGCCGAAGTCGAACTGCTGGAAGACGATGCCCCGCCGGCACACACCATGAATGTTGAGATGCTCGACGATGATGACATCGACCC
Organism: Planctomycetaceae bacterium; assembly: GCA_023262145.1. Lineage (GTDB taxonomy): Bacteria > Planctomycetota > Planctomycetia > Planctomycetales > Planctomycetaceae > SXXK01. Next base: position 1,829 of record JALRDR010000515.1, read on the forward strand.
TGGTCTGAAAGCATTCCTGAAGGGCCTCTGATCCCTTCCCCGCTCCCTCACAAGCCCCCGCCGGCCCCGCTCCGACTGCCTTGCCCCCCGCCTTGTTCTGCCCTGTGCCTGGATTTTGTGCCTGCATTGTCCTGTCTGACCAGGCCCCGACGGCCGCGCGCAATCAATGATCGCCGCTCGGTCTGGCACGGCCTGGACTGCAGTGAGACAAACACAGAGTCGTCACGGGCGCACTCCACGGACAAGACGGGCGGCACTCCACTGACAGGCACAGGCAACAATGCACGGCTCGCTGCACACGCCCGCACACCGACCAGAATTACAGCGGCCCGCGATGCACCCAAGCCCACTGCCACCATTCAGAAGTCCGTATCTCGGTGTCCAATCGGCTGCAGCGGACACCGTGATGCGACAAACGTCTGAGTCTCGTCACCTGTCTCAAACTGAACCGTCACTGTCGCTCGATGTGATCCTCCCGAAACGGCTGCAACCACTCCACGACCATAACGCGGATGACGTACCATCATTCCAGGGCGAAACGAGACATCCGCATCCGCCGGGTCATCCGTGGCGTCGCGGGCAGGGTCGTGGGCATGCTGTTCCAGCATCTGCGCTGCTGTCATCAGCTTCAGACCGGAATCCCGCCCCTGTGCCGCTTCGTAACGCTGCCGCGCCCGCAGCACGCGATCTTCAACAACCCGCGCTGCCGATGGCAGTAATGCGGATCGCGATTCACGCTCCAGCTGATCTGCAATCTCCGGTATGAAGGGACTGGAAATCGTTGTTCTCCGCATTCCCCGCAATGAACGCTCCGAAGCCTGAGTCAGTGTCAGCCTGCGTTCCGCTCGAGTAATCCCGACAAACAACAACCGCCGCTCCTCCTCAAATGATGCCGGGTTGCCATCTCTGACCGCACGTTCATGCGGAATCAGCCCGCTCTCAACTCCCATGATGTAGACGCAGGGAAACTCCAGCCCCTTCGAAGCATGCATTGTCATCAGTGTGACCATACCGCCTTCAGGATCCACTGAATCCGCTTCGCTGCTCAGAGTCGCCATTTCAAGGAATCCCTGGAGCGATCCGCGTTCTCGATCATCCGGCATTCCAGCTGCCTGATCAGCTGCAGTTCCATATTCTGCACTTCCGAACAATTCCTCACCCGATGCATCGTACTGGCGCGCCGCAGACAACAATTCGAACACATTTGCCTGACGATCCACATCCACCTCATCGTCGTCCGCACGCCACAGCGACAGATAGTCGATTTCCGCCATCAGCGTTTCAATCAGCGGCGCAACCTCACCGTCAGCAGAAACTTCGTGCATCCGCTCAATCAGATCCACGAAGCCGGATAACGCACTGCGTGCCCGCGCCGATAATTCGGCAATCCGCTCACAATCCTGAGCCGCCTCGAAGAGACTGATGCCCTGAGCGGAGGATACTCGACGCAGCTTGCGCACAGTGGTCGCACCAATTCCTCGCGCAGGCCTGTTAACCACCCGCTCAAATGCAGCGTTGTCAGAAAAATTCTCGATCAGCCGCAGATATGCAATCAGATCCCGCACTTCCGCACGTTCAAAAAACGAATAGCCAGCTGCAATCTGATACGGTATCTCATGTCGAGCCAGAGCCGTCTCAAGCAGTCTGGACAGTGAATTCACTCGATAGAACACTGCCACATCACCAGGCCGCAGGTGCCCTGCCGCTGCACCCTCGGCAATCTCCTGAGCAATGCCGTCCGCCTCCGCCTCCGCAGACGCAAACACTCGCAGACGAACCGCTTCCCCCTCCTCGTTTTCCGTGGTGAGCCGCCCGCGGTGTGGACGAGCATTGAACGAAATCAGCCGGTCGGCGCAGGACACGATGCGTCCGGTACTGCGAAAATTCTGATCCAGGGTAACAACTTCCCGCTCCGGGTAGTCCTTCTCAAACGCCGAAATATTCGCCGGCCGAGCTCCTCGCCAGCCGTAGATGGACTGGTCCGGGTCACCCGTCACACACAGGTTGCGCTGGTCCCGCGCAAGCGCACGGACGATCCGATACTGCGCCAGATTGGTGTCCTGGTACTCATCCACCATGACATACCTGAACTGCTCATCCAGCGCCGCACGCAACTCCTCCTCATCCTGCAGCAGATGCACGACATGCAGGAGCAGATCGTCGAAGTCGACGGAATTCTGAGCACGCACACGCTGCTCGTACTCCGCAAATACCTGATACACCGCAGCATCAATCGGACCGCTGGCGCGCTGCTCAAATCGCTCCCGAAACTGCTCCGACGTCATCAGCTCATTGCGCGAACGACTGATGCGGGCAAGAACTCGACCCGGCTCAGCGACCGATGTGTCCAGCCCCACGTCCTTCATGATCTGACGAATCAGCGATACCTGATCAGACTGATCCAGAATTGTGAAATTCTGCCGCAGACCACAGCGATCTGCAAACTGCCGCAGCAGCCGGGAACAGAACCGATGAAACGTACTCACGCGCACCCGACCACCGCCCACCAGCTGCTCAACACGCTGCGACATCTCCCGTGCAGCCTTGTTGGTGAACGTCAACGCCAGAATCTGCTCCGCTGCAACGCCCCCTTCCACCAGGCGGGAGATGCGATGAGTAATCACGCGGGTCTTTCCGGAACCCGGCCCCGCCAGAACCAGCAACGGACCTTCCACATGCTCCACCGCAGCACGCTGCGACGCCGTCAACAGATTCGACATACCAGCCACTTCCCTGCCCTGAACAATTCTCAGCAGACTTCCCACTCATTCCCACTCAACGACGCAGATGACGATCAGCAAATCGCAGATACTGCTCCCAGTCAAAATCCGTCACATCATGCCGCCCCGTACGGATATGGTAACCAACGTCACTCTGCAGCGGCTGGTTCACTTCCGGAAACTCGTCCGTCGCCAGCGGGGTTCTGCCGAGCAGACGATAGACCGGACCAGCGTGATACAGCCCCAGAAATTCACCACGAGGATCTGCCCAGCGATCCTCTTCCGCACTCGCCACGTAGACCGGTCGGGGAGCACACAGAGCCAGCAGCATGTGATGGTCCACCGGCAGACTGGACTCGTTGTCGCCGTACTGTCGATGGTTGATGCAGAACCAGTGCGGAAACACACGATTGATGCGAGCCACCGTTTCGCCAAAAGCCCGACGGCTGAGCGCCGCGCCACCACATCCCGAATTGTTGGAAATCACCATCGCAAATCGTGGGTCCGCTGCTCCCGCCCAGAGCGATGTCTTGCCCAGCCGGGAATGCCCGAACACCGCGACTCGCTCTCCGTCAATCTCTGCATCTTCCTGCAGCACATCCAGTGCTCGACTCAACCCCCATGCCCAGTTGCTGATCGAACCGCCGGCATTTCCCGCTCGCTCGCCTTCCCCTTCTGCAAACAACGCATTCACACCGTTCCTGAACCCATCGTCAAAATCAGGGTCAATCTCTCCGTAGTAGATGGTGACCAGGCCATAACCTGCACCCACGATCCTTGCCACGGGCCAGCGCGATGCTGTGCCCCCGCGAGATGCCTCGGTCGACCGGTTCTCTGTAATCCCGAAGTCACCGTTGTTCCGCACCCATGCTGGAGTGATCCGGAGACGAGGATCCGCTTCAAGAGTGTGGTTGCCCTGAAAATTCAACGTCAAAAATGCCGGAACCTTTCCCGTGGCATTCTTCGGAGTGTAAATCAGCAGATCCATCTGCGGCCCGTCATCATCCGCAGTGAAATAGACCGTCAGCTCCCGACGATGCGCTACACCGCCCGCCGCATCAGCAACCTCCGAACGCAGCCGCGTGCGAAGCTGGACTTCTGTTTTCGGCAGCCGTCCGAAAACATGCTCCTCGAACAATGCCAGAATCTCTGCTCGACGATGGCCCGTCCACTGCTCCGCACTCACGACCGGCTGGCCAGCATTGTCAATCAACGGGTTCGGCAGAGTGTAGACCGGTACCTTGTCCTCGTCGTAATTCGCTTCCTGAGCCTGCACGCCGCATGGCCCCACTCCCGCACCGCTCACCGCCAGCAATATGGCCACGACGGACAGGATCAGATCGGCAGCTGATCCACGCGACAGAAGACGACGGAACAGAAAATTGCTGTAATTCCTCATGATCTCACTCGCACGCTACAGGACGGAAATCCTCAGTTCGAGCTCGTATCATGATCGAAATTGACGGTCGCGAAAAGTGAGTTGAGCAACCGCTCCCCTCACTCACTCCAGACTGGGGCGCCCCGCATACCACAGCGTTGAGGAAATGCGATGCATTCCTGTGCTGAACTGCTGTTGCGGCTGATGCAGTGTGGCTGACAGATCCTGCATCCACAACGGAGCCGAAACATCGCGCAGCTCTGTTTTCAGGCTGTACAGCAATCCTCGACCTCGGCGGGGCGACTGTGACTGAATCTGTGGCTGCGAATCCAAATGCAGCTGCCCCGGCAACCATACCCGTGACTGTACCTCCGACGGAGCGGCAGCAACGCTCGGCACCGCTCGTGGCACTGCAACTGCTGCAGCCGGGCGCGACGAAGCAGCCTCATGCTGCACACGATTCGGCACCGGATTCGGCACCGGATGAGAACTCCCCTGGTCCATCCGCCGCTGCTGATCACCCGCCAGAACAGGCACCGGCGGGACCGGCCCGGGCACCGGCCGTAGTCCGTCAACCGGCCGCATCGAACGCTTGTCTGTCAACTCACCCACACTCGCAAAGTCACCAGCAACTGGCAACATGTCCACCGTCGGCAACATGCTCCCCACTCCCTGCTGACCTGCTCCCTGCTGAACTGCTCCCTGCTGAACCTCTGCAACGTCCACCGCGGACCAGCGACGAGCACGCCACTGAGAACCCCGGCTCGTCTCAACCGCAGCAGTACGCTGCTCAGCCACAGCCAGAATTCGGCTCGGCCGCGCCGTTGTACTCTCTGCCAACAGCACCTCCATCTCCCCGTCTGAAACAGGTAATGCCGGAGGCACCAGTGGCACAGGGGGCACAGGGGGCAATGAAGGCAGATCCGGGAAATCCTGTGCTGGAGCCGCCGTGGTGGCCGCTGCGATCACCACCGCTTTCGCTGCCACTTCCGGCAACTTTGCTGATGCCACGCCGGAATCAACAGCCGCCGGCCCGGATCTCCGTTGAGCGGATACCGGTCCCGGCTGCCATGGAGCTGCAATGCGAGGAACAACTGCACTCCGTCCCCCTGCCTCTCCGTCAAGCCCAGGTACTGATTCACCTTCTGACCCACGATCTGTCACGGCAGCAACAGCGGCTTCCGCCACGGTTGTGCGATCTCTGACAGGCTTATCAGCAGCTTCCAAAACCGGAACTGTTCCTTCCACGTGCACATCGACAGGTCCTGTCGTATTCACTTTTGCTGCAACCGAATTCCCAACGCGAGCGGTCAGAAACGGATCCGCTGTCGCTGCAACTTCCGATACATCACGTTCCTTTGCTCCCCGCAGCCACCCTGGCATCCGTGGCCGCAACGCGGCCCAGTCACTGCGTTCCAACTGAGGCAGTCGCAAGTCCGGTCGTGGTATCTCATCCACAAAATCCGCTACCATTTCGCCGACGCCAACCAGTAGTGCACCAGGCTGCAACGCCGGACGCCCTGCCCAGTTCTGCTCTCCATCATCGTCACGGTCGCTGTGCTCTGACTCTTTCAATGACTGTTGCCTTGCAGACTCTGTCTCACCCGCCTTCGCAGAACGCACCAGCGATTCTGCATCGCCAGCTTTTCGCGGTGCTGCGCCCGGCAAAACCGCCGTTTCATCAGCCTCACTCGCAGAAGCACCGCTGGCTGCCCTCGCTGCGACATCTGATGCAACCGCTGAGCCTGCCGGTGCTGACTTTGATTCACCACGATCAAGCCGCGGCACAGGAGGTTTCATCGGTGCCCTGGTGACCGGAAACTGGAATTCCTGGCTGCTCATCGGTACGTTCAGATCCTTAAGTCTGGCGGCACCAGCGCGCAGATCAGCCACCTTGCGATCCACTGCCCCGGCAACTTCGACAACACCCATCTCAACAACAGAGGGCTCGGCAGAGGCTGTATCCAGCTCCAACGCTTCACTCTGCAGCGGCATTGCATGCCCAAACGGCAATTCATCTTCTGATGCTGCCAGAGTCCTGTCCGACGCCTGGCCCTCCACTGCTTCCTCGGGACGCACTTCCGCTGCTGCGCGGAGATCGATTTCCGCCGCAGTGTCCATGGAAATCTGAGGCAGTTCGACCTGCGGTATTTCACCAGCCGCAACCGGACCAGCCGCAACCGCTAACTCCACGCTCAGATCCTTTGATTCTTCAGCGAATGGCACTTCCGGTACAGCCGGCCCGCTGACAGCACTGTTCGCCACGGTATCAAATTCACCTGCCCCGGGATCCGCCAGATACAGACCGCTGACGTCCGGCACAACACGGGCGATACGACGTGTCAAAGGCTGCTGCAGATGCGCGGGCAATTCTCCCTGAACCTCAACCATAACAGGTGGCTTTGCAACCACATCGGTTGCTGCAACCAATACATCTTTCCGTTGCTCGCGTGCCTGCATGGCCGAAACTTCAGCGTTCGGGGAACCCGCCGGCTCAGCAGCAAACAACGGATCAACCTTGTCCTCCGCCTGGCCAGCAATCGCAGCAGAAGCAGCAACCGCTGTTTCGATTTCCTTGCGATTCTGAGCCACTGCAGCAACGACCGGCCTCTCAGTAAACAAGTCCGCAGCGGCGGAAATTTCCTGCACTGCCGCCCGGGCAGGTGTCACTGCCGACGCAACCTGCGGCTCAATAAACAACTCCGCACCCTCAGCAGCATCCCGTGCCGCAGGGTCCGCTACAGCAACTACCGCAGTTTCCGACTCAGCCCTCAAATCCGCCATCCCGACCAGCCCTGCTTGCTCCCGCCGCGGCAGAACCTCCCGTTCCGGAATCGCAAACCCAACACTGACGCGATGCTCCACAACACGATCAACCACTGCTTCCGACTGGATTTCCTCCCGAGCCAACACTGCGGTGGCAACCCGCTCACGCCCAACCGCTGCAACCGCCGCTCCACCTGACTCAGGCTCCGCAGAAACAACGCCGAACTGCCTGCGCGTATCGAAAAACTGAATCGCACTGACAATGCCACTTCCGGTTCGCGGATGCGGCTGCTCACCAGCCAGCACAGGTGGCAGCCTCACTGCACTCTCGCTGAAGTCTTCCAGCCCCGCTGCAGGCGTCTCCCAGATGGTCTCAGCAGCCTCCGCAACGGGAGTGGCCACATCCGATATCGCTTGCATGCGGTCAGCATCGGCTGCCGGCAAGTCACCGACCGAGGTATCGAGTGCATCACCTGTGGAGACACCGACAGCAACCGCACCCTCCGCCTCACTCGACCAGCGATCTGCCGCAGCAGACGTGACGGAATCAGCAGACCCGGCGTCAACTACCTGAAGCTCATTCGGCGTGTCCGTCTGCAGAATCTGTGCAGCAAACCACGCGGTCACACACACAATTGCAGATGTCAGCACTGTGAGCGTGTTCTGCATCCGGCCAGTCTGGCGATGTGGAAGCGCACGCATGAAAACTCATCCTCTGATACACGTCCTTGCATCAATCAGGGAACATCGGGAGACAACATCCGCGCAGAACGGTCTCTCCCGGAATCTGATCGTCATCAGCTGCTATGCGGCTCGCTGCAAAATCGGAAAAATCGGTAAATCTTTCACAGATTACTCATCCTCCATCACACCAGACTCCAGCTGAACAGCGGTCCATGCTCCAGCACCGCGCCAGCGTTCGGGCTGCGCGCAAAAAAAAGACAGCGCGGCAAGGTCCCCTCAAAGCTCCCAGCTTTCCTCACCGCGCTGCCTGTTTCAGTTGTGTCTCGTCGCCACATCCTCCAACGACGAAGTTCAGGGAGGTTAGGTCACATAGGAAAACTGTCAAATGAAGTTTGACTGAATTCGAGGATTGCTCGTAAGCCCGCATTTTTTACAAGTACCTATGCCCACTTACCCGACTCCCACTCAACCGCTCCAAAGCCATGTTCCAGCCGCCATCACTCCCCACAGCACACATTTCCAGAGAGCGTCAACCGTTCTTGCTGCTGTGTGCCCCACGCCTCGCTCTCATCCCGCAGCCATGTCGGTCCCACGTCAAGTGCTGACTTGCAGCGTTCCATCGCCTGTTCGCCAACTCAGACCAACTTTCAGATTTGCTGCCACGGGTTTGCAGAAAGCCCTCGCGTTCACAGCGCGCGCAAAAAAAGACAGCGCGGCAAGGTCCCCTCAAAGCTCCCAGCTTTCCTCACCGCGCTGTCTGTTTCTATGTTTTTGCAGGCCGCGTTTCGTTTGGAATGCACGGCCGTAAGTGAAGATAGGTTGCCTTTTCTGGACGTCAAAGAGATTTGCATTTTTTCTTCGCCACACTTCCCGAAAGACTCACCCGATTGAAACACTCTACCACAGTGGCCAGTGCAACCACCGCGTCGCTCCCGCTCTTCCAGTTAG
>JALRDR010000333.1 GCA_023262145.1 Planctomycetaceae bacterium
ATCGCACGTATTAAATGAATGGCCCCTCGTATCTCAAATGGATGGCCCGGTTCGTGATCGTTAAATGGATGGCCCCTCGTATCTCAAATGGATGGCCCGGTGCGTGATCGCAAATGGATGGTCCCGTGCGTGAATGCTTGCGTGCGTGAATGGAAAGACGTTCGACCGGGGATCTTCAGCACTGGGCAGGACCGCGTGTTCAACGTGTGCAGAGGGTTTCCTCGGGCCGGCACCGCTGAGCCGCAACGTTCGTCATAACCTGCCTTGTCCGCACATCTTATCAAGTTTCCGGCCAATGGTCTTCACTGGGGAAACTCGCTGCGCGGTTGAGTATCCTGACCGCCGATATACATTCTGGGATTCGCGGTCGTCCGGACAGACCGCCGCCCTCGGAGATTCCAACCAGGAGCCCATGATGAAGATCTGTCGTATCCGCACTGCAGCCGGTGATGTCTGCTATGCCGAACAACTCGAAAACGGTACGTACGCGCGTCTGAGCGGTGAACTGCTGGATGGTCTGCAGCCCACTGGAGAACAGGTGGAAGCTGCGCAGTTGCTGGCTCCCCTGCACCCCGCAACGATTGTCTGCATCGGACTCAACTATCGCCGTCATGCGGCAGAAGGCGGTCAGGCGATTCCGGAGCATCCGGTTCTGTTCATGAAGATGCCGTCAACGGTACAGGATCCCGGCGGCCCCATCGTGCTCCCGCGAAAACTGCGCAGTGATATGGTGGACTACGAATGTGAACTGGCCGTCGTGATCGGAAAACGCTGTCACAATGTTTCAGCTGCTGAGGCACTTGACTATGTGCTGGGCTATACCTGTGCCAATGACGTCAGTGCGCGAGACTGGCAGCGGAATGGCGGAGGCGGACAGTGGTGTCGCGGCAAGACGTTTGCCACATTCTGCCCGCTCGGTCCGGCACTCGTTACCCGCGATGAAATCGACAACCCCAACGCACTCGGGATTCGCACCATTCTGAACGGCGAAACCATGCAGGACTGGAACACCGATGACATGATCTTCGACGTTCCCACACTGATTGAATTCCTGAGTGGCAGCACGGTGCTCGAACCGGGAACAGTCATTCTGACCGGTACACCGCATGGCGTCGGGTTTGCTCAGAATCCCCCGCGATTCCTGCAGCATGGGGATTCC
>JALRDR010000349.1 GCA_023262145.1 Planctomycetaceae bacterium
GCACCGCTCCGCCGGCACTCCGCAGCCTGCTGACGCCGCGGATGCTGATCATTCTGGCGCTGCTGCCTTTGGCATCCGCTGTCAACTACATGGATCGACAGACGCTGGCCAGTGCGGCTGAACGCATCACTACGGAACTGCAGCTGGACAAGCAGCAGTACGGAATGATTGAGGGCGGCTTCGGCTATGGCTTTGTCGTCGGCTCGCTCATCTTCGGGTTTCTGGCTGACATCGTCAGTATTCGCTGGCTGTACCCGATTGTGCTGACCTGCTGGTCACTGATCACAGCCTTCACCGCCGATGCGACCAGCTTTGAGGAGCTGGCGGCGTTGCGTTTTCTGCTGGGGGTCTTCGAGGCCGGGCACTGGCCCTGCGGAGTCCGCGTAGTCCGTGCCGTCGTGTCAACTCGCGGGCGAACGATGGGCAATGGTCTGCTGCAAAGCGGCACCAGCGTCGGCGCGATCGTGACGCCGCTGATCATTATGGGAATGCTCACGCCGGAGGAGGGCAGCTGGAGGCCGGCCTTTCGCATCATCGGCTTTGCCGGTCTGCTCTGGACCGTTGTCTGGCTGTGTGTGGTTCGCGGCACTGATTTTGGCAGTTCCAGTCGGAGCGCGAATCAGCCCACAAAAACTCCCCGAGGGAATCAGCTGTTCCAGCTGCTGCAGCTCATTCTGCAACGCCGCATGCTGGTCATCTTTGCTGTGGTAGCACTGATCAATACCTGCTGGCAGTTGCTGCGTGCCTGGCTGGTGTTGTTTCTGCAGGACGGCCGAGGCTACAGCGAGGATAAGGCGCTGCTGTTCAATTCGGTCTGGTTCGGGTGCACGGAGCTGGGCTGTTTCGGCACCGGCATCGCCGTGCTCTGGCTGGTGCGGCGGCAGATCGCGCTGCACAACTCCCGACTGATCGTCTTCAGCACCTGTGCCATTCTTTGCGGGACACTGGTGCTGGTGCCATCGCTTCCGGCGGGGTACGCATTACTGTCCATTCTGCTGCTCAGCGGCGCAGGTGCTCTGGGACTGTTTCCGTTGTATCACGCATTTACTCAGGAGATTTCGGCGGAGCATCAGGGAAAGGTCACGGGCATCGCCAGCGTGGCTGCCTGGTTCCTGGTCCCCCCGGCTCAGACACTCTTCGGGCGTCTGGTGGATCAGAGCGGTTCGTACGATGCGGGTCTGGCTGCCGCTGGTCTGCTGCCGCTGGCTGCGGCGGTCATCCTGTGGCTGGCGTGGGATGATCGTTTGGCAGAGTCGGCCTGATACGGTTGCCAAGTCTGCATTCGCCTGAGAGAGTCTGTGCCAGCAGATCATTCGGTTGGCGGGCAATACGAACGCCGACCAGATCGAATGCTCCGCTGCCTGGCAGCAGACTACCTGGCAGCAGACTACCTGGCAGCAAACTACGTGGCAGCTGATTAACTGACAGTGGAATCACTCACAGCTCAGCAACGTCGACAACTTGAACGGCTCACCAACACTACTCACGGGGGTAACAGCATGTCGCAGCCCAGTGGCACAGACAACAGTTCCGCGTTGATGCAGCGATTTCTGAACAGCGTGGAATGGGCGGGGAACAAACTGCCGGATCCGGCGTTTCTGTTTGTCTGGGCCATGCTCATCACCATGATCGCGTCGGCGGTTCTGTCGAGTGTGCAGTTCAGCGCAATCGATCCTCGCTCAGGGGAACCGATCGTGGTGGTGAATCAGTTCAGCGGAACGGAGCTGACCAACTTTCTGTCTCAGATGGTGAAGACGTTCACCGGATTCCCGCCGCTGGGTGTGGTCCTGGTGGCCCTGCTGGGAGTGGGAGTGGCGGAGCAGACCGGGTTCATCCAGGCGGTGTTGCGGGCCATGCTGAAGGTGACTCCGGTTTCCCTGCTGACCCCGATGCTGATTCTGGTCTCAATTGTCAGTCATGCGGCGGGGGACACGGGATACGTGCTGATCATCCCGCTGGGTGCGGTCATGTTTTCCGCGGCTGGCCGCCATCCGCTGCTGGGCATCACAGCGGCTTTCGCAGGCGTGTCAGGCGGCTTCAGTGCCAACTTCCTGCCCTCCAGTCTGGATCCGCTGCTGCAGGGGTTCACAGAAAAGGGGGCGCAGATCGTGAGCCCGGATGCCACCGTGAATCCGCTCTGCAACTACTATTTCATGTCAGCGTCCTGCATCGTGATTACGCTGGTCGGCTGGTATCTCACCGATCGCATACTGGAACCGCGTCTGCGCAACCTGCCTGTCGACGGCGACGGCAGTGATGACGCGGCCATGGGAGAACTGCAGCCGCAGGAAGTGGGCGCACTGAAGGCAGGACTGGGAACGATGCTGGGGGGGTTCGTTCTGCTGGCACTGGCGTGCTGGTCGCCGGAATCTCCGCTCCGCAGCCCGCAGGGCGAGCTGACCGCACGCGATTCACCGCTCATGGAAGCGATCGTTCCACTGATCTTTCTGCTGTTCCTGATTCCGGGCGTGGTCTACGGGGTCTTTGCCGGCACAGTGCAGAGCCATCGCGATGTGATCAACGGCATGAAGAAGTCGATGGACACGATCACCTACTATCTGGTGATGGCCTTCTTTGCGGCTCAGTTCACCGCGATCTTCAGCCGGAGCAACATCGGAGTGCTGATTGCCGTGCAGGGTGCGGAGGTGCTCAAGGCGTTCAACCTGCCGGGGCAGTTCACGATCATGGGAATTATCCTGTTGACCTGTGCGGTGAATCTGCTGGTCGGATCTGCGTCTGCCAAGTGGGCGTTGCTGAGCCCCATCTTTGTTCCCATGCTGATGACACTTGGGTTGTCACCCGAATTGACTCAGGCTGCCTACCGCATTGGGGATTCGAGTACCAACATTGTGACACCACTGATGCCGTACTTTCCGCTGGTCGTCGCATTCGCTCAGAAGTACGTCAAAAACACGGGCATCGGCACAATGATTTCGCTCATGCTGCCGTATTCACTGGCCTTCCTTGTCACATGGACGGTGCTGTTGCTGGTCTGGTGGGGGCTGGGACTGCCTTTGGGCGTTGCAGCCGGATACAGCTGGGCTGGGTGATTGCCTGAATTAGCGGATGCTTTGCCGGATCCGGGCGGCATTCGGTCCGGCCTGCGTTAAGGAAGCACGGACCAGGGAACGAAGTGACGCAGATCCGGCAGTGGTCGTACATCATCGCATGCCGTTGCGCATGCTTTGCCGGATCTGCGATGCACCTGGTCCGAACTACGTTGAACCGGTACAACTCAAGCCGCCCGTTGGGGTGCAAAGAATGATGTCAGGCGGAGGCCTGACCTACGGCCGGGTGTGCACTTCGCCCAACGAAACGAAGTGGCCGCCACAACCACACAAGCCGCCGTTCCGGCGCACGGGTATGACCCGTGCAGCGAGACGAAGTGATCATGGCGGCGAGACAGGCTGTCGAATGGCGGATCACTCCTGAGGTACGATTGCTCGCGCGCCTCGATCACCGACTCGAAACCAGCCCAGCGGAGTGCCGGTCTCAGAAGCAATCATCCAGACCGCTCCGGGACGTGTCTGCTGCGATCTCCGCTCACCGGCGGCGAGCAGACCGTACGGCTTTGGATTGCCTTCCCGATCCATCCAGAACAGCTGCACGGCCCGTTGCTGCTGGTTGGCAAAGGTGACCTGAAACGGATTGCCGTCGGGCTGCGACGCCGGAGCTGCTACCGAGTCGGCCGCATGCCATGCCAGCTGCGGGAGTGCCTCAAAACTCACTGCCGGTTTGGCTGCAAATTCGGTCGGTGCCATGGCACGCAGCCTGGCCATCTGCCCGGCGTACTGCGGATCCGTGGCCAGGTTTGTCCATTCGTAGCGATCCTGATCAACACGATAGTATTCTTCATCGCCCCCCGCGTAATGGACAAGACGTTCGTTGCCAGAGCTAAGTCCGTAGCTTCCCGGTTCTCCCAGAAACGTAATCGCTGGGTGTTGCCAGTCTGCCTCGGGATCATGCAGCAGCGGTGTCAGATCGTGCCCGTCGGTATCGTCAGGGCAGGGCAGACCGCACAATCCGGTGAGTGTGCGAAAGATGCTTACCAGACTCACGGCACGATCACAGGTCGTTCCCGGTCGCGTCCCCTGAGGCAGAGCGGCCACGCCCTGCGGCACGTGCAGCAGCAGCGGCACGCGCGTGCACGCACGCCAGGGAGTGTATTTCTGCCAGTGTTGTTTTTCCCCCAGATGCCAGCCATGATCGCTGCAGAGCAGTACGATTGTGTTGTCAGCATGTGGGCTGTTCTGCAGCGCAGCAAAGACGCGGCCGAGCATCGCGTCAGCGAAATGAATCGATGCCAGGTAGCCCTGAATTCCGCGCTTCCACTGTCCTTGCTGCTGAATGTGTGCGAAGTATCTGTTGGGACCAATGCGTTGCCCGGCCGGCGGCAGATCATCCAGATCATCTTCCCGGTATCCAGGCGGCAGCTGAATACCCTCCAGCGGAAACGGCTCAAAGTATTTTTGCGGGACGAACCAGGGTTCGTGAGGTCGATAGATTCCGCAGGCCAGAAAAAAGGGCTGCTCACGTTCCTGCTGCAGCTGTTCCGCAATCCAGCCGGAGACCAGATAGTCGCCGCCGAATTCTTCATCGGTGGCCTGCAACGCCGCCCAGTCCGTTTCGACGTACTGCCACGGCCCGCCCACAGGCAGACTCACCGGGCGTTGTTGCGGATACAACGTGCGGGGAAACGGGTCCTCACCGACTGCTGGCGGAAAGTACTCATCCCACGACGCCGCATCGATAACATAGTGCAGCAACTTGCCGGAGCCTGCCGCATGATAGCCGTGCTGCGAGAACCATCCGGGCAGCAGAGTTCGTTCGGGCAGCACATCCCGCATTCGCTGGCGGTTGTCGTACAGTCCGGATGTATGCGGGGACAAACCCGTGAAGATAGCCGTGCGAGACGGATTGCAGGAGGGTGCTGCGCAATGTGCGTTGGTAAACAGTTGTGAAGCGGCGGCGAACCGATCCAGATGCGGTGTCAGGGTCTGCGGGTGCCCGCCCATACAGCCGATCCAGTCATTCAGATCATCAACGATGATGAGCAGCACATTCGGGCGTACGGCCACAGACGACTCCTGCGCGCGCCCGGGGACGGCAGCAATCACAGCCAGCAGCAGACACAGGCGGTACCGAAAACCAGCGGACATGAATTGACTCCGGTAAGGTGTTGCTGCCGACAACCGCTGCTTCGATTGACGCAGCGCAGCAATTCGGTTGGGATTTCCATCAGCAAACTGAACATGCGGAGCGTTGTGCCAGTCAGGCATCAGCTCTGCTGGCTGCGGACATGGAGAGAATGCTCCAGCACGGATTGCTCAGTGATCGTAGCGAAGTCCGCTTCGTGTCGCACATCCACTGACACCCATCACACATCATTTTTCAGCCCGAACTCAGAGAAGGTTGTTTCATGTCACGACACAGGATTCGCAGTCTGACAGTCATGCTGCTGTGGGCACTTTCCACTCCGGCGATTGCAGACGAGGCAGTTCCGGCGGCCAACGCCGCAGAGATTCGCGTGCTTTGCTACAACATTCATTACGGGCAGGGCACAGACGGAAAATACGACATACCGCGGCTGGCGCAGGTGATCAGTGCGGTAAGGCCGCATCTGGTGGCATTACAGGAAGTGGACGTGGGGGTGCAGCGTTCGGAACGGATTCACGAAGCACAGGAGCTGTCCCGACTCACGGGCATCCCG
>JALRDR010000177.1 GCA_023262145.1 Planctomycetaceae bacterium
AGCGGTTAATGCCCACGGCTAGCGGTTGATGCCCACATAGAAGCTGAAGACCTGCTCCTGATCATAGTCTTCAGTAAGAATCGGGAAGGCAAAGTCGAACGCGAGTGGAACCGGTCCCATGGCAGGAATCGTCATCCGCAGACCAAACCCGGCAGTGACCCGAAATTCATTGAGATCAATCTCGTTATCCACCGTACCGAAGTCGGAAAACGCCACCATGCTGAACATGTCGTCAGCAGTGATCGGAATTCTGTACTCCACTGTCCCCAGTGCCTGGAACGTACCACCGGTTGAGAATCCAGTGACATCGCGTGGAGTCACGCCTCGATAACGGAAGCCGCGAAATGACTGAAATCCACCTGCGTAGTAACGTTCGAAAACGGGCGTGTCATCGCCGGTCCAGCCCAGCGAGCCGGCAAATGTCAGCACCTGGCGTCCGCTGCCATCAGCACGACTGTGGGTGGTGTAGTACTGTCGAAACTCAGCATCAAGTTTCGGAAAACTGAAGTCATTGAAAGCCTGCTCGTAACCCAGATCGGCGAAGTGTCCTTCTGAGGGCAGCATTGCGGAATCGCGGGTATCATGAGTGAGTGAGACGCGAAGCGTCGACAGAAAGCTGTGCCCGATCCACTGCTGTACTTCCAGCGGCGTCGGTACTCGAGCATTCTTCATTTCGATGTCTTCCAGACGCATGGCAACTGCTGCAGACCACTCCGGGGTGAACTGCCGCCCGACAGAGATACGTCCCCCCAGACGATCTTCAGTCCAGTCAGGGTAGTAGCGATTGAAGTAAAACCCACTCACTGAGAGGCTGTAATTGGTGTAGAGGAAGTAGGGGTCGGTCCACGTCAGCGCGTAGCGACTGACCTGATCTCCGGGAGCTGCCTCAGCGCGAAATCGCTGCCCACCACCGCGCCATGCTCTGCCTTCCAGAACATCAGCCAGCGTCATGGGAGGTCGGAAGATGTCGAAATTGGATTCATCCCAGACGAAGTTACCAACGAGACCGGCGTTGCTGTTTACCCCGGCTCCAAACATCATTCGTCCAGTGCGTCCTTCTGTGGCACGCACATTGATGTCCACGTATCCCGGCGGGACTTCACGGAACTGATTGCGAAACGGGCTCTCGCCAATCAGTGCGTCCTCGATTGTTGGTACTGAACCGGACCTGCCTTCATCAGGACTCTGAGCACGAATGATCAGATCCTGATCCGCGGCTGCAGATGCAAAGAGCGATTGTGCCGGTGACGTTACACTCCGGAACAACTCCGCCGGGGCTACTGTCTGGTGTGTGATCAGTCTGCTGACCGGAAGAACGGCAGTGGACTGCGGAACTGATTTTTCAGAAGTCGTCGATGCTGATTGACCAGGCTGAGGGCCCTGTTCCGATTCGGAATCAGGGGGCGGCAATTCAGTTGCGTGCGCTGAATCTCCGCCAGAGGATTCCTGATTTGTTCTCCTGGAGGATTCACGAAACAGATTGCCGTAGTTTCCGATCTCCAGGTCAGCTCGGGTATTCTGCCCAGAGAGAGGGATGGTGCGCAAAAATTCGCTGGTCCAGTCCGTCGCTTCGTCGTGCGGATCCTGGCCGCGAATGACAGCTGATGTCATCGCAAAGCTGGTCTGCTCAGGATCAACAGGCTCCACATCGAACGCGATATTGGGTTCGAACAGACCACTTCCAGCCAGTCGACTGCGACCACGACGAATCAGTCTTGGGT
This sequence comes from Planctomycetaceae bacterium, assembly GCA_023262145.1. Taxonomy (GTDB): domain Bacteria; phylum Planctomycetota; class Planctomycetia; order Planctomycetales; family Planctomycetaceae; genus SXXK01. The sequence continues at coordinate 1,722 of JALRDR010000177.1, forward strand.
TTGCCAGATCTCCTGGCTGAACCTGAATGCGATCAAGGACCACGGTCTGTTTGGTGTGCGGATAGTCACCTTCATAACTCACGTCAATGTTGCGGATGTATCGCTTACGGTCCTCATCGATCTGAAACACAAGCTCAACTTCCGCCGTACCTTCTTCGATGAACAACGGTACCGGCTGGACGGAGGCAAAGTAGTGCCCAAGTTCTCCATAGAGTGCAAGCATCCTTTGGACATCTCTGGAGAGTGGATAGGAGCTGAACTTCTGCCCGGCAAGCA
>JALRDR010000427.1 GCA_023262145.1 Planctomycetaceae bacterium
GGAGACACGGAGGCGCAGAGGGACGGTCTCCTTTGGGTGGCATCTTTCGCGCATACCAATCTGACAACCCTGACGGCGCTGATGGTGACTCTTACTCGGCTTCCAGTCTCTGAGTGGCGGACATGTATTCGGTTGAATGCGGCAATATCGGGTGCCGCTGCTGTCCCACGCTCTGCGTCTCAGGTCAACGACTGACAGTGTTTGTGAGGTGCACTGCAAGCAGAAGGCATGTAATCATGCGGAACGTGGCAGAAACAGCGACGCTTCCGGGGGCAGCAGCGACGCAGGTTGGCGATTCATTGCTGACTTCCCGCAAACCACACGCAAACGATGTGGTCGATGACTGAGATTGCCACGATGAACACAAAGGAAACGATGAGCACGACGGGATTCAGTACATCACTGAGATCCATACGGCTACCCGTGCCACTCTCAGTGGCCGGTCCGACGTAACGCGCGGCCCGGGCGGGCGTCTGTTCGTGCACCCTTCTGCAACACGATCTGGCCGTTCACAATCACGTACTCCACGCCCTCGGCATACTGAAACGGATCGGTATACGTGGACGTGTCCGTCACACGCTCGGCAGAGAAGATTGTGACGTCCGCATAACTGCCCGCACGCAGCAGGCCCCGATCTGCCAGGCCCGCTTTGGCCGCATTCAATGAGGTCATCTTGCGGATGGCGTCTTCCAGTCGCAGAATCCCCGCCTCCCGAACATAGGCTCCAAGGACCCGCGGAAAGGTGCCGAAATTTCGCGGATGCGGATTGCCTTTCCGCAGCACTCCGTCAATCGCCAGAGCTGATCCGTCGCTGCCAATGGAACACCATGGCTGAGACATCGCCAGCGTCATGTCGGCTTCCGTATGATGAGCAAACACAGTACTCACCGACCCGTTCTGCTCAATCAGAATCTCAAAGAAGTCCTCCAGCACGTCCGCTGTTCGCGCACTTCCCGCTCGCAACGCGAAGACACGATCCATCGTCAGGCCCTTGTAGGAATTATTCGCGCTGACCAGCATGCGGCTCCAGTCGCCACCCACCGCGGTATAATGATTGTACCAGCCCGGAATGCCCTCCTGAATGTCCCTGCGAATCCGCGCTCGCTGGTCAGGATCCTTCAGCCTGGAAATCAGTTCCTGTGTGCCACCCTCATGAGCCCACGGTGGAATGATGCTGACCAGATCGTTGTTGCCGCGAGTATATGGGTAAACGTTCGCCTGCACGTTCACGCCACGGCCACGTGCAGCTTCGATCACTCCGATCACTTCCGCCATCCGCCCCCAGTACTCCTGGTCGGCAATCTTCAGATGAATAATATCGACCGGCACATTCGCGCGCTCGCCAATCTCAATCGCTTCCTGCACGGCAGCAAATACACCCAGCCCTTCGTTGCGGATATGGGTCGAATAAATGCCCCCATGCTTTGCCACCACTTCACACAACGCCACGATCTCATCGGTCGTGGCCAGCGAACCGGGCGGCATCATCACCTGGCTGGACAAGCCCAGCGCCCCATCCCGCATGGCCTCGTCAACGTAGCCCTGCATCTGCCTTACCTGGTCCGCCGTCGGCCGCTCAAACGAACTGCCCATGACCGATTGCCAGATGTTTCCGATGCCAACGTAGGAGGCAATGTTGATGGACACGTCCGCCTCATCCACCAGGTCAAAATACTCCCCGAGTCGAATCCAGCGGCGTTCAGTTCCAGCGACCGTGACGCGAGGTGACGTTGTGGAACCGTAATACGGCCCCGCAGAAGTGCCCTCCCCCAGAACTTCAGTGGTGACGCCCTGACGCACCTTGCTCTCCGCTCGACCATCTTCCATGATCGTTCGGTCTGAGTGTGAATGGATGTCGATGAATCCCGGAGCGACGACAAGGCCCGTGGCATCGATTTCCGTCCGGCCACTTCCCGGCGGAATTCTGCCGATGGCCGCCAGGCGGTCTCCCTGAATTGCGACGTCGCCGATGTACCACGGATTCCCCGTGCCATCGACGATCCGGCCGCCACGGACGACGATGTCAAAGACCGGATCCGCCAGCGGAGCCTGTTCATCACGTCCGTGGGCTGCAGAATAACTGCACAGGAGCATCAGCCCACTCAGCACGACCACTGATGCAATCGGGCTGGTTCTGGTTCGACTCATTCTCAGATCCTTCGCGTGGAACCGGACAATGGATTTCACGGGATCTTCTCAGATGCTGCCCGGGCTGACAACGAATCCGCGTCTGGCAACGCCCACGGAACTGCAGTCGCGCTGGCGAAACTGCGATGCAGGCATCAGCCGTGAGCCGCCATCGGATGCAGCCGATCCGGCTGCCCGGATCTGCGTCACTGCGTTTCCTGGTCCGGCCTGCCGGACGCTTGTCTGTCACGCGCCAGCAATTCGACCAGCGAGGCGAATTGGGCGGCGTGAGCCGCCACCGGGTGCAGCCGATCCGGCTGCCCGGGACTCAGCGTCTGATGCTGCACTTCGGTCAGTCTGTGGCAGCTTTCTTGCTGAGCAGAGACTCGGCGAATGGCGCAATTGCCTGGGCGTACCACGTCAGGCCGCTGATGTTGGGGTGGACGTCGTAGGGTTTCAAATCCATCTTTTCCGGGGCCTCCAGATCCGTCTCTTTCTGCAACAGAACGAACTGGTTGTTCATTAAGCGTTCAAGACTGCGCATGAGATTATGATTCTGGTCCGTGGTCAGGACTTCCGCCTGTACGATTTCCTGCTTTTCCGGAAGGAAGACCAGGAGGATCGGGCAAGGACTGTTTCGGAGCAACTGGATGTCGGGCACCAGCGTCTCGTCTGCGGCATAGTCGTCCCATTCAAGTCGAGGCAGCGCAGATCGATTTTCAATGGCGGTGCCACGGGACAGTTGTGTATAGAGGTACGACGTGGTGAGCGAAAATGGATTGAACGTTCCTCTGATCCGATCGTTCTGCTTCCGGAGCAGGGAATACTGTTGAAGCACCGCATCGAGCACAGCGTCGTCTTCGGCTGTGCCTGCACCAGCAAGCATTCGTTCCGCCCAGGCCTGGGTTGCTGCCGGGTTCACGATGCCCGTATCCTTGGCGTATGGAGTGTCGAGGAAGATGTCCGGTCGCGAGGACATCATCCATCGAGTATATCCGTTCCATTCGACCGTCTTGTGCCACCACCGGGCGCGTGAGAAGTCATCACCGATTGCCGCAATGATGACCAGGTCCGGTGTGTGCTGCGGGACCTTTTCAGCGGCAAGCGTGAGCATCTGAGTGACTCCGTAGCCCCCTCGCGCAAAGTTCAACACGCCCACTGATTGCCCGATTCGGTCCGTCAGTTCACTTTCCAGAATGTCTGGCCAGGTACTTCCCATCTGAACCCAGTGGGAGAACGAGTCTCCGAAGACCAGCACCTTCAGGTCTCGCTGCTCATACTCAGCAATCGTTGTTTTTCCGCCCAGCCTGTCTGCGTTGGACTTATGAACCACTGTTCCAAACACGACTTTGCCGTCCTCGATAAACGTCTTCCAGTATGTCATGTCAGGCTTTTGGCGTTCACCGTGCTGCCTGTCGAATTCGGTGTATGCCTCGGGAGTGACACGAAAATTCAACGGGTGGTTGAGCAGCTTTATTCGCCAGACACACTCGCAAAAGCAAAAACAGATCACAGAAGCAGCGATCGCCAATGCAATCTTCGCGGTGACGTGACCTTTTCTGTCGGCGGCGACTACCACAAGGATGAGCAATGATGCGAGAAGTGAAACAGCTCGCAAGGGGCCGGATCCTGAATTTCCACCGACACCGATCGCGTTTGCGAAGAGCGGAAACATGATGACACAAAGACAGAACGAGCCCACCAGATAACGCAGGATCTTCGCGATCCGCAGAGGCTTAGGCTGAAGGGTTTGTCCGGTGTCTGGCATGGTGGACCCGAGCATCAGAAGGAAGTGTCGAGAAACGGTGCTGAATTGGTCATATCAGGTGCGAAAGGACCCTCCACGTGCGAAAGCCCCGACGAAGATACGTGCCAATTCGGCAAATGGCGTGCCTGAATCTGCTGAGACACTGGTGTTTTTGCGAAGTTCCGCGTTTTCCCCACGTGCATCGATCGCCGGCTGAGATCGGCGGGGATTCGATCGTGCTACATTGAATGATCGATGCGTCAAGCGGTGTTTACGTCGCGTTAACCCATCGATGTGCAACCGGGCAACCGGGCAACCGGGCAACCGGGCAACCGGGCAACCGGATCGGTTGCATCCGGTCCGCCTGCGGCGGTGGTTCGAGGATGCAATTCGCCTCGCTGGGCGAATTGATGGCGCATGACCGACGAGCGCCCGTAGGCCGGACCAAGGAATGCAGTGACGCAGATCCGGGCAAAGCAGACTCGCATCGAGGCTGTCATGTAAGCAATCAAGGGATGCTTTGCCGGATCTTCGCTGACGCTCGGTCCGGCCTACGTTGAGGATCCGGACGGCAAGTCGCGGGAACGGCAATTCGTCCAACGAGACGAATTGCAGCAGTGTTAAACCTGGTTCGCGGCACCGCGAACCACCCGACATCAGCGATTTGGGCGGCGACGAAACCTCGTGGAGCCCTCGAGGTGTCGTCTTGCTTGGCGTGCCCGTCGGCACGGACGAGTTTGTCACGCAGCACGCCGAGAAGCGCCTGGCCGAGGAAAAGGAGTTTTTA
>JALRDR010000438.1 GCA_023262145.1 Planctomycetaceae bacterium
TGCGGGTCCTGCTCCTTCCATTCCAGCTCAGAACCTTCGCGATATGCGCTGCGCAGGAATTCGGGAGTATCGTCCCAGCCACCGCCACGGACGATGCGGGGATATTCCATCAGCGGCACTTCCAGCGGATTCACAACCTTGCCATCCCGCTTTGCGTAATTCCCCGGGACATACTGGTCCAGAACCCACTCCGCGACGTTGCCGTGCATGTCGTACAGACCCCATGGATTGGGCTTCTTGCCGCCCACCGGGTGGTAATGACCATCGCTGTTTCCGTCGTGCCACGCATATTCATCCAGCATTGCCGGATCATCTCCAAAGGAATACGCCGTATCTGTTCCGGCGCGACAGGCGTATTCCCATTCTGCTTCTGTAGGCAGCCGATAGTAGCGTCCCGTCTTGGCACTCAGCCATTCACAGAACATACGGGCGGCATGTTGTGTCATACAGATGGCCGGGTTGCGTTCACGCCCCATCCCAAAACTCATATCTGTGTACGGAGGGGTCGGTCGAGTTACAGCATCGGCAAATTTGTCACGAGGGGTGGACTTGCGGTTGTATGCTGCCCGGCGTCGGGAATCGATTCGATCACCCCACACTTCGTACTGGTTCCAGGTGATCTCAAATTTGCTCATCCAGAACGGACTGATCCGGACATCATGCACAGGTCCTTCGTCGTCCTTGCGTCCTTCTTCTGAGTCCACGCTGCCCATCCGGAACTGACCACCGGGGATCGGCACCATCTCAATCCTGAAACTGGTGTGCTCCAGAGGCTCTGAATACACCTGCATCCCTGCTTCATCAGCAGCCACAGCTTCTGCTACTGGCAGCGGCTCGGGCACATCGTCCTGGCCCAGCAGCACACCGCTGGCCGCGAGCAAAACAGTGATTGTGTGCAGAAATCGGAGGCGGTGGTGGAGAAACTTCACTTCCAGCATTGGTCGCAGACCTTCAACAGTAGAGACGGGCAACACAGAGAATCAATCACAGCAGCGTTGCTCCGGATAGTCACAATTCAATAGCACTGAGTCAACAAATGCCAATGGTCCACGATCAGATTCCAGAAGAGGACACCTCGATTTCTGTGCTTTCAGCCGGCCACCGGGATCTGACCGGCACTGCCGCACAATGGAATCCCCCGCAATCGTGGTTCAGAAGCGATGGGCGACCATCAGCCGCACCGTGTGGGCGACCACCAGAGCGATCACAAGCGTGCCTCCCCAGAGCAGCAGGCGAGCAACGACGGGGCGATAAAAGTGAATTACCGAAGCGATGAGGACCACAAAGACCGACATGATCCCCTTGAAGACAAACATACCCTGATAACCCCAGCGATCCAGCACCCACACTGCAATCGGATTTGACTCCACAATTCGAATCGGCAAATTCCCCATCGCGCTCATGCGGAGCGCGATGTAGGTGAATACCGCGTCAAGGGTCGCCGCCAGCAGAAACCAGCTTGCCGGAGTCTCCATGGACCATCGTTTGCGTTTCATGCATTGCGGCCTGAAAGAGGCTTCACGATCCTCGCAGCTTCGGCGATTCCTATCTGGCTGGTGAGGCCATGAATACGCTGAGTTCTCCGTTGGTGCGGAGCGTGAAAATCGTGCGGATATGCGGGTCGGCAATCAGAAAATCATCGCCGCTGATGCAGAGCCCGACGGGGCGATCAAGCGGTTCACCGCTGACAAACTTCTCTGGAGAACCTTCCGTGCTGACTTTCCAGACACAGTGCTCGTAGTTGTCCGTTACGAGCAGACTTCCGTCGCTCATGCGGACAAGATTATGCGGAAGATTGAACGGGTGGTCGGCAATAAACGGTTCAATCTTTCCGTCCGGCAGCACTTTCTGGATCTGTCCGTCCTTACTGGATGTTGAAAGCACCCAGAGTGTCCCGCTGTCGTCCAGCGTGAGCCCACGTGGAGAATTGATCACAGCAAACTCAGCTGGTTCCTTGCTTCCAGCCGCAGGCATCTTCCAGATACGATGTAATTCCAGATCCGCAGTGTAAATTGTTCCGTCGGCAGCAACCGCAATGGCCATCGGTATTCCAATCCAGCCGCCGGTCAGTGGCTGAGGAGTTCCACTGTCGTCGAAACGATAGACGTCGCGGGTCGCGGAATCGCCTGCCAGCAGATGCCCCTCATGATCAATCGCCAGACACCGCACGGCATTCAGAGGTGTCCGGAACTTCTTCGATGCCTGAAAAAAGATCGACTTCTGACCGTTTTCAACCTTCCAGATGCCAGGCAGTGTGCGGTCGGCCACATAGACGATGCCATCAGCCGTCGCCGTGACCGCCAGTGGATACTGAAACTCTGTGACTGGATCATCCTGTGCCTGCACAGCAACAGTATGGCCGAACAGGACAGAAAAAAGCAGCAGACTGGTTCTCACAACGGCACTCCCGGTGTTCCGATAGACATTCTTTTTCTGAATCCGTTTCGCTGCGAATCAGATTCAGCTGTCACCTCTGGTGAAGCAAAAGCCTCCGCATGGCCTTACCTCGTTGTAGCTCATCCGTATTCTGCTGATCAGCAGCCATTCACTCAAACCACGCAGACACGGAATTCAGCGGAAATCGACAGATCCTTGCGTTCACACCCGAGCGATCCGCTTCCGGCCGAAATGCAATCGCCGGGCTAGTCAGCAACGGCCCCCGGATGATGAATTGTGTTATGCAGTTGCCCCTCAATCGGCGCGCCTGCTGCTGATCGGAATGAGTAGCGAACTTCCATCCCCCAGGTTGGTTTCAGATCCGGGATCTGCAACTGAACAGACCTTCCATCATCACCGACCGCTACGGATTGTACGCTGAGCGTTCGCTCATTGTAGTGTTGCGAACCATAACCAGCCGTTCGCTTCAGATCCCAGACTGTAATCTGCACATTCTCAGCAGTTGCAGATTCCGGACTGACCGAATCGGTGAATGTCAGCGTCAGCTGCTGTGGTGCTGCGCTCAGGCCCACGGGCAGTCGAGGATTCTCTCCGGTGGCACGAATCCGATAGATTCCGCCCTGGTGTGTTGCACTGCCCGCCCAGGCGAACATTCCGCAGACGTACAGGTGCCCATCGAACGGGCTGAATCGTCCCCGCATTACTCCGGTCGGAAATGACGGCAAAGGCAACGGAATCATCCCGCCCTGCATCTGACCGTTGACTTCTTCGTGTGGAACCAGGAATACCTTTCCATAGCCATAGGAAAGATTCAGCAAAGAACCGTTCAACGGCCCCCAGCGATCACTGTCCACCCACAACAACTCCCCGGGGGAACGGTCAAACTGATTGGTAATCCAGCAGAGTGGTGGCACCATCGCGGTATCTGATGAATCCGTGACGTCGTGATACCCGAACATATTGCCGTAGAAATTCGGTGAGCCGTCCTGGTTCAGATGCACCCAGTTAATGCGGTTCTTGGGATTCCAGTGCCCCTCCTGATCCGTTACGACAAAGGAACCGTCGGGATTCAGGCAGACACCATTCGCTGCGCGGAATCCATTGGCAATAATGTCTGTTCGGGAACCATCCGGTGAAACTCGCAGCAGCGTGCCGTGATGTGGCACAACCGCCGTTAACGCATGCCGCGCCGACTTGGCATAGTAGAAGTTCCCGGCCTCATCACGCTGCAGCCCCATGGCAAATTCGTGGAAATGCTCCGTGACCTGATGGTCGTTATTGAAACACTCAATCAGTTCCGCTTCGCCATCGCCATTCAGGTCTCGTACAATCGCCAGCTGATCGCGACAAGTGAGGTAGATCACGTCATCCACGATCTTCAGTCCCAGTGGCTGAAATAACCCGGAAGCAAATCGCTTCCATTGCAGATCTGATCCATCGTGCATGCCATTGACAATCCAGACATCTCCGTCCCATGTGCAGGCAGCCATGCGTCCGTCGGAAAAGAAGTCCAGCCCCGTAAACCGGGTGCGGGCCAGCCACGGATTCACCTCTGGCGCCGTGATCAGATCCGCCGCAAATGGCCCGGTGTCATGCAGTACCTGCGTCTCGGTTGTCAGTGGCTGTGGCCAGCGTAGCTCTGCTGCCAGTGCTGCGGGATCGAAGTCCGCTGACTGTTCTGCGAACGTCGGTCGCAGCCTGGCTGCAGCATCACCCGAGATCAGCCACAGTGTTGAATTCAGAATCGACTTGCCAGCCGGGATCCGCAGACACAGGCGATCTCCATCGCGGAACCACTTTGTGCCTGGCACCTGCGGTGTCATTCCCGCCAGCAAAGGTGTCCGCCGCACTGTCGAGGCCCCGCGAGTGACCACTGCCGCCAGCCCGTCATCAGTGCTGCGGATTACATCGCCAACGGCCTCACCCAGCTTCCAGACAAACGCATGATCCAGCTGACGCAGCTGTCTCATCGTAGTCTGCCCTGCAGAAGTCTCGCGGGAGATCCAGCAGACTTCCTCAATCTCACCACTGAAGGCTGCCTGGTTGCGAGGAAAGTTCGGGGCTGTGAATCCGATGCGGAAGACGGCCGATTCCGGACGGCCCGCTGCCGTCAGCATCCCCCCACCGTCTTCTCTGCCATCTACCCAGAAACGAATCTGCCCGGATGCACTGCTGCGTGTCACCGCAACGTCATGCCATTTTCCATCGGCTACATTCTGTTTTCCGCTGACAGCTCCCACCCAGCCAATATCAAACGTCAGTCGGCCACCACGAACGAAGAATGTCTGACCGTTCGGTACCCACGGTCCCTCCGCCGCTGACAATGCCGCGATGGTTCCGTCGTTACGAGTACGAATGCGGGCTGCAATGGTAAAATCATCGCGGTCAGGTCGGATGACATCTGCATCATTCACCTGCAGCCACGTTCCCCCGTCAAACACAATCGACTGCTCAGTGCTGGCAGCAGTTGCTCCTGAAGCTGTTCCAAACAGGACCGCTCCGTCTGCCTGCACCTGCAATTCAGAATCTTCCTGCTGGCAAACCTGCAGAATCAGATCTTCACGACGTGGACCGATTCGGAAGGTTCTCAGAAAGGCATCGGAAACCATGTCCGCCGCTGCGGTCGCTTCACCCCCGGTGACAGCGGCGCCTGTCAGTCCCGGGACCTCCAGAATCTCTGTTGTGCCAATCTGATAGTGCAGCACAGTACGCCCGCCCAGATGCCGCTGACCAAGAAACTGTCCCCACTCATCCGGAAGCGGACCGTATCGTCGACCATCCCGCCCTGCGACGCGAACAGCATCGTCAAAGGATACCGTTCCCGGGGCTGCCCAGCCCGGCTCATCAGGCACAGAGGCAATCACATGACCGCTGACCGTGGGGTGAATTCCATGCTGGCCGTTGAACTGGATTCCTCGCCAGTTGATAAAGTTCTCTTCAGCCGATGTCTCTGCTGTCGATTTCCATGCTGCTGCCATTCGCAGTGTGTCGGTCTCAAACAACATCCAGTGGCTGCCGCGGGAGACACCACCAGCACCGGGATCAAGTCTGACGGCGATGCCTTTCTGAGCAATGTTGTGTTTTGCTCCGGGTACTTCAAATGTATGTGCCAGTGAGGGACCGTAGTCCATCGCGTTCCACGGCTGAATTGCCGAAGGCGCCGGACCGCGCGTATCCCCGGCCGGCAGACCTGCCAGATAATCTGAGGTCACTGCGAAGTACTGTGCCGGGTTATCGGGTCGCAGCATCGTTTCACGGATGTAGTGAATCACGTCGTACTTCTGCGACGGAACCATCCATGTCTGAGCCGCCATCAGGCCAAATCCGGAGGTAAGCGTGCGGTACATGGTGAGCGGATCACTGCCGTTGCGAAACTTTCCGGAACTGAAACGCAATGAGGTTGGTAACGATCCGGGCTGATCCTTTGTGCCATGACAATTCATGCAGACACGCGTATAGATCTGCTCGCCGCGCTTGAGCGAATCAGCGTTCAGGTCGCCGATCAGACCCGCATGATCCAGATGCTCTTCGTACTCCGGCAGACGAAATGTGATCAGTGATGCAGCGGGCTGAAGCTCACGAGCACGCGCGACTCCACCAACGCGAATCTCCATCAGATAACGCAGCAGATCCAGAAACTGCTGGCGACCAGCCAGCTGATTCACCAGTCCCTCCGGCATCAGCGAAATCGGGCTGGTCGCTACCTCCTCGGCCTGATCAGATGCTATGGAAAGAATCCGTTCCGGAAATGCCGGATCCCGCAGCTGAATTCGCTGCTCGTTCCGATCCACCAGCAGGCCTGTGATCTGCTGTCCCTCAATCGTGGCCACAATGATCGTCTCAAACCCCTTGCGGATGACCCGCGACGGATGCAGGATCGATTCCACCAGCGATTCCGCAGTGGTCGACTCAGGCAATTCAGTGAGCACGGGTCCTGGCAGAAGTCGCGGTGACTGACCGTTGGAATGACACCGTGAACATTGCAGCTGCGGCTGATGAAACAGGACCGCACCTCGTACGGCATCGCCGCCGGCTGCTGCTGCCTGCACCAGAGCCGCCGGTGTCTCCGCCTGCAGCTGGAGTTGCAGTGCGTTGTTCTGTTGAGCTGCCAACTGTGGGATGCACAAGATGCCGCCAACGCCGGTCAGGATGGAAAACAAGAGTGCTGATTTCATGATGGCAGGCCCGGCAGAAAGAAAAGAACATTCCGCCAGATTCTACCATGAAATCGTTCGGCCGTGCAGTATAGCCGCCATTGCAGGCATGCACTTCGACCGGAAACGAATCAGCCGATTCGTTCAGGCCTGCGTTGGTGAATTCTTTTCAGAAAGACCGCCTGCGGCGATCACAACTCACACAGCTCGCTTGTCGAACTGCTCCCGGCTGCCGATGATGCAGACACATTGAAGCAGGATTCCAGTCTGGTCACACCAAACGCCGTTCAGTTATTTCGGGGGGAGAAACCATGTCTGCTCAAACCGGTCGACGCAGTTTTCTGAAATCAACACTCGCAGTAGGCTCCACGGCTGCGTTCTCTGCAGCATCGTGGGCACGCGTTCCCGGTGCACTGCAGCGGCTGAATATCGGTGCCATCGGAACCGGCGGACGTGGAGCCGGAGACCTGGCCGCAGTGGCTGCGGAGAACATCGTCGCGCTCTGCGATGTGGACGCTCAGCGACTGCAGGCCTCCGCTGCCGCACATCCCAATGCAAAGCTCTATGCGGACTATCGCCAGCTGCTGGAGCAGGACAACCTGGAAGCGGTCGTCGTGGCAACACCGGACCATCACCACGCTTCGGCGACCCTGCGAGCGCTCCGACGAGGCCTCCACGTCTACTGTGAAAAACCGCTCACCCACACCGTTGAAGAAGCGCGTCTGATCAGGGATGTCGCAGCAAAAGCAGGACTGGCCACTCAGATGGGAACCCAGAATCACGAACACCCCGGCTACCTGCGGCTGGTCGAACTGCTGCAGTCCGGAGCCATCGGGGACGTCAGTGAAGTGCACGTCATCACCGATCGCCCCGGTCGCTGGTGGCCGCAGGGTGTCGCACGTCCGCAGGACACCCCACCGGTTCCGGAAACGCTGAACTGGGATCTGTGGCTGGGACCTGCGGCCGAACGCGACTATCACCCGGCATACGTTCCCTTCCGCTGGCGTGGCTGGTGGGAGTTCGGCTGCGGAGCAATCGGTGATATGGCCATTCATCTCGCTGACCCCGCCTTCTGGGGACTCAGTCTGGGCGGGCCCGTCACTGTTTCTTCAGAAGGCCCAAAGCCGGATCCCTTCAGCGCACCACCATGGATGATCACACGCTTCGATTTTGCAGCTCGTGGCGAATTGACGCCGGTCAGCCTGTTCTGGTACGAGGGCGAAGCAAAGCCATCCGCGGAAATTGCGGCCGAATTGCCAATGAACGGCTCCCTGTTCATCGGCTCAAAGGGACGCATCGCAATCGCGCACGATGGATTCCCGAAACTGCTGCCGGAAAATCAGTTTGCCGACTTCAAGCCTCCGGCACAGACCCTTCCCGCTTCACCCGGACACCACGCACAGTGGATCGCTGCCTGCAAGAATGGAACGGCGACCGGCAGCAACTTCGGGTATGCCGCACCCTTTACCGAAATTATCCTGCTGGGCAATGTGGCATTTCGAGCCGGCGCGGCAATCAACTATGACCCGGCCAGCGGACGCATTACCAATCTGCCTGCGGCCGAAAAATATCTTTCGCGTGAGTACCGAACAGGCTGGGAACTGCCCCGCTGAACAGCAACCGTGAGGGTTCAGCCCTGTAGCATTCGGGCCCG
>JALRDR010000441.1 GCA_023262145.1 Planctomycetaceae bacterium
CTTCCTGAAGGCAATGAAAGCGGCTGCGGCGGCTTGGGAATAAGCGCCTATTCGGCCACTTTTTCTGCGCCGCCCTCGAGTTCCTGTTCGAGGAATTTCTCGAAAGCGTCGAAATCGAGGATTCCCGCAAGAATGTGCTGCTCAATGGTCTGGATGACATTTTATCCAGCATGACACGATAGAAACCGTCGCCATTTTCCCGCAGTCCTCCCAGACCGTTTGCACCAAAGTCAAGCTGAATGGTGTTCCCGGATCGTGTGGTACTGAAGCCACTGATCGCTGTACCAGTGCCCACATTCACGGACGTTGCGTCCAGTGCAAACCGCTCCATCGCCACTCTGCCGGGATCCAGCAGGTCGGTCGGATCATCACTGAACAGGACGTCCAGATACCGAATGTACGCCCGCTGATTTGCACCGCGCTGTACATCAATTTTCTGGGCGGTGAGCGATGAACTGCTGAACGTCGCAGTGATCGTTCTGTCTGCGGTTCCCGGAGCGTCTTCGATGTTGCCGCTGCCATCAACAGCACGCGTGTAGAACGCGTACTGATGAGAAACACCGTCAACAATCCCCTGAATGTCTGCACTACCGCTGTAAACGCCCGCACTGACTTCCACCGCATTGACGGAAGCGACTTTTTCCGCTGCACCACTGTCGACACTCATGTAGACATCAAACCTCGTGAGTTGTCGACCGCTCGGCTTGCTGCCGCTCATCTCAACGGAAATTAACCCAGTCGTTACTGCAGTTACGCTGGTCACTTCGCTGGCAGGTGGCACAATATCGCCGACCACGGTATAGGCATCATTCGTGTTCTTTGTTTCCGTATTACCGGCGACGTCCGTTGCCAGACTGCGGAACCAGTACGTTGTGTTGGCACTGGCAACAAAAACCGTACTCGGGCTTGCCGGCGTGACCGTAGCAAACTGCGTGAATGCCCCGCCAGTGGAGTAATACAAAGCAAAGCTTGCGATCCCTGAAGCAGGGTCGCCGGTATCGGTGCCCGAAGCTTCAATCGTCAGCGATGCGGATGTGGCATTCAGCGGAAGATCTGCCAGATCGCTCACAGGCGCCTCTTCGTCGGCGATGTTTGTGATCGAAATCGTCAACGCCTCCTCGTAGGTGTTACCTGACGGGTCTGCGGTGCGAATACGCACCGAGCGGGTTGCCGACTCCTCATAGTCGAAGCTCACGGCCGACAGCAGCTTGTTCCCCGAAATACTGAACGATGCGTTGTCCGTATCGCCGTCACCACTGACCAGGGAGTAAGTAAAACTGGTCTGCCCGCTTGAATCAGTTGTGGAGAGCGTCCCGATCTCTGTACCACTGTCCGCATTCTCCTCAATCGATGCGGGTGACAGGCTGATGTCTTCAGGACCCGTCCCTACATTCTGTACGGTCACTGCAAGTGTCTTCACATTGCTCTGGGCGTTATCACTGTCCTTGAGCGTCACGGTCAGCGTTGTTGCCGCCGTCGCTCCGGATGTCACTTCACCAAACGTGACATCGAAGGTACCACTGCCGGTCGCGGAGTTCAGACTGATGTTGGAGACAGTTCCCAGTGTACCGCCACTGATTTCCACCACAGTGAACGTATCGTCACCCGGGTCCGATGCGGTAAAGGAATAAGTGTGAGTCGTACTTTCGTCCGGCTCCAGTTCTCCCGTGAGCGTATCGACTGTGGGAGCAACATTGCTCACAGTGACGTCAAAGGTCTCCGTCACTTCCTGCCCGATGTCGTCGCGAATCGTCACGGACACCGTGTACACACCGCTGTCCGCAAACGTGTGGCTGAGTGTTGCTGTGCCGTTGGCAGCCACGCTTACTGAAATGTCGCCAGTACCGTCGCCATAGTTCACCGTGCTGCCCGCCCACGACTCTGCCGCGCGGTCCACCAGCGAAATGCTGCGACTGAAGGATGCCCCCTCATTCACTGCCCCCGCTCCGCCCACACTGACGGTGAGCGAATAATCGTCGCCATCACCAGCATCAATGGTATCAACTCCGCCGAATCCCTTGATGGTATCCGTTCCGTCGCTGGCGTTGCCACGGTCAAAGCGGGATACGATGAGCTGATAGCTGCCGATGTCCGTGTCATCCCGTGTAGACAGGAATCGATCCAGCAGATCCGGATAGCTCAGGTAGTTATTGGGATTGGCCGGATTCAGCGGACTGGCGGGATCTGTCTCATCGAACAACGGGTCATTGGGATCCCGCTTGAAGGTGTCGATTTCAATGTAGTAAACGCCGTCAGATGGAAGAATCAGGTCCACGAGGGCACTGTCCGTCGGTTCGAAGATGTCATCGTTGACGGCATCACTGCCAAACCACGGTACCAGAATCAGATCCCCACTCACTTCATACCACACACGCAGAAGGGAATCGATGTAGTCGTCGTTCCCGGATCCGTACCGTGTGAGTGAGTTGGAGAACAACTCGATATTCATGACGTCACCGGCTGTTCCCGTGAACGAATACCAGTCGTTCTCAGACTTGCCCGTACCTGCATCCAGCCCAATCGTGCCCTCAACCGACTGCATCTGAACATAGAACTCCTTGCTGGCGTTCAGACCGGAACCAAGCGTGTTGGGAACGTCAACAGTCGTCAGCGGGAGTATCTGCGCAGTTGCCGCAGTGCTGTGCGCCGATGAGGATTCGATTGTGAACACGTCATCCGTATCCGCAGTGGCGAAGGCCAGCTTCATGGCGCTGCGTTCGCTGAAGAACAGATCACGCAGGTCATTGAAACGATCCGTTCCAACGGATGCCCCTGAACCCAGCAGATGGTCGAATGTCTCCACTGCAGCAACCGGGCCTGGATATACCGGGTTGTAGCCGTCAATCCCCGGAGGATCATGAATGCCCAGCCCGATGGGTCCGAAGCTGTCCGCATGACGTAAGCCCATCAGGTGCGCCAGTTCGTGCGCCGCAATCTTGGCAGACAACAGGACGAAGTTCTCGCTGGTGGCGTCCGGCTTGGCGACGCCCACAGGGTCATCACGAATTTCTCGCAGCGTGAATCCCTTATCGCCGCCCTCGTCACCGCCGCCGTCGCCGGTTGTGTCGTCAGCTGTGATCGTTCCGCCAAGCAGACCATTCACCTGCACTACCGCCGTACCACCGAGACTCAGGTTCCCCGGATCAATTTCACTGGCCAGCCCGCCCGGCCGTCCGAAAGCCGGCGTGTCGTTGAAGTAGATCGTGGCGAATTGCCCATCCGCTACCGGAATCTCTCCGCGAGTCTGCACCACACGAACATCAAACACCGGGGAATTCGTATCCGCCCCACGATACAGCGTCTCCACCCGATCCATGATCTGATTACGCTCATCGGTCGTGTAGACGTGCTCCCCGTCTTCCGAATAGGTATCGAAGTCCAGCAGTACCCACTGCGTCACGCCGCGATCAGCCGCCACCGCGCCGCCATATCCGTCGCTGTATTCCGCCCCCAGAATAATGTTGTTCTGCAGGTTCCCGTAAATCGTGTCCGCTTCCGGTGTCCCTGTGACATTTTCAATCCCGCGTGCGTCGCTGAGCGTCACTGTCAGATTTGAGGAAATGACCTGAGCGGTGATGGAACGCAGGTCAATCGTCAATGCTCCGCCGGTGAATGAGCTGAAGTCGAGCGTGTCGCTGCTGCTGTCATCGGCACCACTCCATGTTTCCGTGATTGACACCGATGCATCCGGGTCAGCTTCGAAGATCCAGCTGTCATCCCCTGGACCACCGTCGATTGTGAGAGAACCGCTGCCCTGAATAATCGAGGTGTCATTCCCACCCCCGGCCGTGAACGTTGCCCCGTCCGCTGTCCCTCGCCACGCAAATACGTCATCCCCGTCGCCACCGGTAAAGACAATCGTACTGCCCGCAGCCGCAGTCCCGTTGAAATGGAACGTATCCGCCGCCGCATCTGCTCCACCAGTAAATGTGATGTCACCGATTCCAGTCCCATGAACACGCAGAATGTCTTCATCAGCACCACCCTCGAATGTGAGTGAAGTGATGTCATTCCCGTTGTTCACGAAACTGTCAAAACCGTCGTCCCCGCTGAAGACCAGCGACGGCATGCCGCTGGCGTTATTGATCAGAATGTCGTCATCAGCACCGCCTGAAAACGTGAGACTGGTCACATAGGCATTGTTCTGGAACGTGTCGTCGTCTGCACCACCACTGAAGGTGAGCGTCGTCACAGTATTGTTATTCACAAAGATGTCGTCGTCGGCGCCACCGGTGAACGTCAGAGTACCGACGGTGGCTTCATTCAGCAGCGTATCCACGCCGTCGTCCCCGGCTGCGGAAATCTGCACGAGGTTGCCGTCATTGTCCAGTTCGCCGTCGCCCATGAACACGAGCGTTTCAATCGTTCCCTGAGTCGTCAGGATGTCATCATCAGCACCGCCGCCGAAGTTCAGCGTCGTCACGGCACCAACCGTCTGCAGAATGTCGTTACCGTCATCACCTCCGAAACTCAGTGTCAGAATCGACCCCGTTGAAGTATTCAGCAGTGTGTCGTCATCCGCACCACCATTGAAAATCAGACCGGAGAGACTTACACCGCTGTTCTGAAACGCGTCGTCGTCGGCACCGCCATTGAACGTCAGGTCGGTGACACCCCCGGCTTCGTTCACCAGAATGTCCGCACCGTCATCACCTGAGAAAATCAATGTCGAAGCATCCAGCCCGGTGGACTTGTTCCAGAACAGGTCCGCTCCGTCGTCACCGCTGAAGGTGATCTCCGAAATCCCGGCACCTGTATTCACAAAAATATCGTCGTCGGCACCGCCGCTGAAGGTAAGTGACGAAAGTTCGGCACCTGTATTTGAGAAGATATCCACACCAGCATCACCACTGAAGATGATGCCCGATACGGAGTCGCCCGTATTGAGCAGAATGTCGTCGTCCGCTCCACCCGTGAAATCAATGCCACTCACCGA
>JALRDR010000499.1 GCA_023262145.1 Planctomycetaceae bacterium
AGCAAGTTCCTGAAGAGACAGCGTCTCGTCTTCCAGCTGCAGCACGATCTCCCAGCTGTCGCCGTTGCTGCCGTTGTACGGATAAAACTGCACCCATCGCCGCGAACGCGGCCCCAGAAAAACGTCCTGTTCCAGTACCACACCACTCTCTCGCACAAAGCCGCGGAACTGCTTCAGCTGCAGACGGCCCTCAATGGATTCTCCACTCAGATTATCCAGCAACAGTGATAATGGCTGAAACTCGCCGCCGACTACACGACCGTCAAATCCCCAGATCGTCTCGACAACTCGAATGCGGTCCGACTGCTGTGCCATCATCGGACGCAGTCCCGCCAGACAGACAAAGATCATCACCAGACTCTGCAGCAGCCCGCGAGGAAGATTCGCTCCCGACGGGCCGAATGCTGCGGAATATCTGCTCATCCTGTCCCTTTCATCAACGACTGCGTCGCTCGTGTCCTCGTGAAAGTCTCGGCATCAGTATCACTTCGCTCAAGAATCCATGGCGACATCCGTAATGTCAGCCAGCGAACAAAACGATACAGCCCCCAGTGCCAGCCAAGCACCACCGCCAGCACCAGCCCCTCCAGCAACATGCTGCTGTCCGTTCCATAAGTTGAACCGATGCTGAACTGACGGAAACTTCCGTAAGTCGCTGCCGAGAGAAACTGCTGAGCCGCATCGACCGCACCATCCAGACGAAACAACCGCTTCTGTACACGCCAGAACTGCACCGTCTCATACGCCTCGTACTCGCGGCCGTATCCACTGAATCCACCGCGATAAAGTTCACCCTCTGTCCGCAGAAATAAAACCGAACTGACACCCCAGATCGCCAGAAGTATCGTTGCCATCAGGACGGACTTCGCCTGACCGCGACTGCGTCCACCGAGTAACAATGACACCCACGCCATCAGGTGCATCAGGTTCCATGATGCTGCCATCGCCACCACAAGATAAAGCAGCAGCAGTCCGATATTCGCCAGCCCGGCCAGTGTGTCCCAGCTTCCGTAATTGCAGTGCATGAGAAACAGCGTCAGATGCACACTCAGCAACGGAGTTCCCATGACCAGCATCAACCGACGCATGCCGAGTATTTTCTGCAGCAGCAGTTCCCGGTTGGTGATCGATGTCGATAACAGTGCATCGAGTGTTTCGCGTGTCCGCTCGGATGAAATCAACGTTGCAGCTTTCACAGCAACCATCATCCCGGTAATGGCCCACATCAGAAACAGCACACCCTGCATATTGGTGCTGTTGTTTGCATCCCCGAACATCACAAACATGATGCACAGAAACATCACCGGAAACTCAAAGACCATCAGTACCCGTACCAGATAACGGGCCTTTCCAAGGGTTTTCTTCTCACGCTCCCGCCAGGCCACAGGATCCAGCCCCGGAAGCGAAATTCGATCCGGAATAATCATGACCCCACCAGCACGATCATTCAACCGCTGAAAAAAATTGTCCACCACGCGAAAAATCTTCAGGAGCATCGATGAATGACCGACGAATGCACGGCGAAACAACAGCGATCGGGTGAGCAGAAGCATTGCTGCAATGGAGACCATCACAGGCAGAGTGGCAAGGACCAGCCCCCATCCCGTGCTGCTGCCAAGGCTGTACAGAAACGCTGTCCTGCCGCGCCCCAGCCAATAGCCTCCAACCTCACCTGCCTGCCAGATCATCTGAGGAGTCGGCAGCGGCAGTCTCATCAGAAAAGTCAGAAAAATCAGGAACCCTGTGAGCACATATGACGCCACAAATGCCGCAACGGTTGTCGAATACCAGGCACTGCACAGCAGGCCAATGGACGCATACAACACAGACTCCCAGAACAGAAGCCAGACCGCAGCGTAAAGCCGTGAGCTCTCCACCCCACCCAATGAATACACAAACGCCAACACCGGAAACGTCAGCAACAAAATGGTCAGCATCGGTATCAGACGGCTGCCCAGCTTCTCAAGAACAATCGTGATTGGAGACAATCGCGTCACAAACAGCGTCCCCAGCGTATTGCGTTCCTTCTCCATCGCGATTGCACCGCACGTAAACGCCGGCATGAGCAGCTCTACTGCCAGAAACAGAATTGACACAATCCTGGGAAAGGCCACACTTCCAACACCCATCAGCTCGAAACTCAACCGATCCGCAGTGGAGCGTCCTGAGGCCGCCATGCCACTGACTCCGTCCAGCATCAGCAGGACTGCCGAAAGAATGACAATCGCCCCGATACTGCGAATTACGTAGGTTCGTTTTCGAGCCGACAGCTCTGTCAGCTCCCGCCACAGCAAAGGCAACTCAGGAATCAGCCGCGGGACCCTCATATCGTTCGCCCCTCCGTAAGCTTCATGAAGGCGGTCTCCATGTCCATCGCTTCCGGCTGAAACATCGTAAGCCGCGTTCCTGCGTCCACCAGACCGGCATGCAGCTCCGCCAGTGATGTCTGATCTTCATGAAGTGAGATCGCCCAGCGATCAACCTGGGTTTCCACTTTCGCCACACCCGGAATCTCGCGGACCCGCTGCTCCAGCTCTGCACTCGCATTCTCCACGCGAATGTGAATCAGACGCATCACCTGCAGCCGACGATAAATCTCCTGCAATGAACCCTCCGCCACCAGCTGTCCCAGCTCAACTATGCCAATTCGAGTACAAAGTTGCCCCAGCTCCGAAAGAATGTGGCTGCTGATTACGATGGTCTTGCCCATCTCCTTGAGCGCCTTCAGGAGCTCCCGCATCTCAATGCGAGCCCTCGGGTCCAGCCCGCTTGATGGTTCGTCAAGCAGCAGGACCTGTGGATCATGCAGCAGCACTCGAGCGAGCGCCAGTCGCTGCTTCATACCGCGGCTGAGCCCATCCACCGGCGACTCCGCCTTGTGAGACATGTCCGTCAGTGTCAGTACATCATCGATCACACCCTTCCGTCTGGTTGCTGGAACCTTATACGCCGCCGCAAAAAAATGCAGATACTCCAGCGCCGTCAGGTCCTCATACACACCAAAGAAATCCGGAACAAATCCCATCACGTCCCGCACCTGCTGCGGCTGCCTCAGAACATCCAGTCCGCAGACATAAGCCTGACCGCGAAACTTGCGCTGCAGTGTCGCCAGAACTCGAAATGTGGATGACTTGCCCGCCCCGTTCGGACCAATAAACCCAAACACCTCCCCCCGCGGGATCTCCAGAGAAATCCCCTTCACCGCATCAAAGTTTCCATAGCTGACCCACAGATTTCGCAGGGATATCGCCATCCGTCCTCCCGCCTGCTGCTGCACGGGCGTCGCCCCTGCAGAATCATCCGCTGTACTCATTCATCGCCTCCATCTGACTCAGGAGCTGCTGCTCCGGCAGCGTTGCCCATCCCCTGCAATTCAGCCCCCAACGAATACTTGCGGCGAAAAACATGCGCCGACTGCCGCAACACCCGCGCCACCACCAGCACACATTCCGATGGGGCGGAGGGATCCACCATACTCAGATCTTCCAGTGTCGCTCCACCCTGTGGAGAAAACTGAGCGATGATTGCAGATGCTCCAATCTGTGAATCAATCCCAGCAGGAATGGCTTCGATCAGCGACGACGCCCACAAGCTGTCTTCCGTCCCTCTTGTGAGCCAGATCCGCTCTCCCTTCCAGTCCACAAATCCAAGATACTCTCCCGGCTCGGTCATCGACGCATTGAGCAGCAACTCGCGAAGCCGCGTTCTTCCCGCTGCAGTCAGCGCAAGAGCAGTATCGTCCCAGGGTATTGGCGGCAGTTGCACAGCTGCCGGCGAAAATGTCAGTGACCTGAGCGTCACGGGCGACCACTGGCGCACCGACTGGTCCGCAGAAAAACTCTGCGGTGGATTGCCGCGATAAATCAGGGGCTGATCCCGAACCACAAGGGAGGGCGTCGTCATCCGCTGACTGGTGAAATCATCGATGGAGCTGGCATTACCAGCCTGCACCAGCAGACTACGGCGGTAATCCCCCGTGACTGTCGTTCCACCGCCATAAAACAACGTCTGCAGACGCGTCTGTCGCAGCAGCTGACTGTTCTCACCCAGATCCGTAATCACCAGCTCACCACCCGTGTCCTCGCTGCTGAGATAACTTTGAGCCACAAGGACAGTAATCGCTGTAAAGAGCGCCGTCACGATCGGAAACACAAACCAGGTATACCTGCGGCAGCGCAAACGCCCCAGTACCAGATAGTCCAGCGGTCCCACAGCCAGCACGTAGCCCAGCATGATCAATGCGATGACGCTGATCGGAACCATGCGAATATCACGCGGCAGCAGATCCCGCTCCGCAGTCCGCAGCAACTCGCTTTCGCGCGGCCAGAGCAGCTGCCAATGCTGCCGCAACTGTCTGACCGTCGGCAACTGATCCATATTCAGGTAGTAATTGCCATTAATCAGCTGGAACGACAGCCCCAGCTGCCCGCTGCGCACAAGCGAACGCCCGTTGAATGCATCCACAACACGAATGCCATTCTCATCAATCTCTGCGTCCGAAAAGAATCTTCTGACGTCCCTCAGCAATGCTCTTTGTGATTCCCCCCCAGCGGCGGCCAGCTGATAATCCTGTCGGACCTTCCAGAGGAAACGCACTACGCTGGCGGAAACATCTGCATCCGCCAGCTGCTCCCGATAATCCTGCTCTGCAGCCAGCAAAACAACTCGGCCCAGTTCCCGCCTGGCCATGAAGATCCCCGTCTGATTCGGATCCCCAACGAGCAGCTTGCCTTCGTCGTCAAGCAGCAGATCTGTGTCCTGCTCCAGGCCATCCCGCAGCAGGTCGCGAAGAAACTGCAGTTCCCGCGGCGAAACTGCCTGCCGTTGACAAATGCACAGACTGCCCCCCGCCAGCACCCAGGTTCGTAAGCCCTGCAGCTGCCCATCAGTCATCTTTCGCAGTACCCCGCTCTGCAACAGAATCACGTCGAAGGCACAGTGAGTAATCGGGTCTTCCGAAAACTCACGAACAGCCCACTGGGCACAGTGATGTACTGTTCGATTCCAGTCTTCGCCCAGAGATTCCAGCAGCAGACGCCCTTCCAGGTAATCACGTTCCGGGTCAATCTGAGCCGCTGGCAACTGCTCGCCCACGCTGCACATCAGAAAGCAACGCTCCAGACTGCTGGTCAACAGCAGATCAAATGGCTCAGCGGGCTCACGGATCTCAGGAACCGATGACAGCTCAATCCGATCACCATTCACCGGACGAAACCAGGCACGGACCGCCCAGTTCCGCATGTCCGATGTTGTCAGCGGTGGCAGAAGCAGAATCGTCTCGTAATCCGCTCCCGCCAGGACAATTCCCTCGCGGTGAATCGTGGCAATCCGATCATCCTCGTCAGGATACTCCAGAGCGTCATATACCCGCAGCTCCAGATCGCCCTCCAGATATGTCGGCTCGTTGTACTCCAGCCGCAGACGCACCGGCACCGGAGCTCCGCTGCGCGTTCGAATCGACATCAGCTCCAGCTTCATCCCCAGACGCGGCTGCTGTGCACAGAGAGACGCCGATGCGAGGGCGAATACGGCCACCGGAAGCAGGATCGCTTTCATCCGCATCACACCAGCCCTCACTGCACAACTCCTCGTACACGCTGGAAATACCACCACTCCAGCAACATCACGAGAAATGCTCCCATAGCCAGTCCCCACCACAGCGGCTGATCAGTATCCAGCACAACTGTCGTCTCAGCATCCACACTGACTTCCGCAAAACTGAGCTCCTCAACGGCACTCAGAGATGTCTCTGACAGACTCAGTAACCCCGTGCCCACCACAGCCACCACGTCACTGCCGTCCGAGACCTCATAACGCCCCACAGTTGCAGCGCCAATGCCTGTGAGAAGTCCCGTCACTCCCGATCTTCCCTGAACCTCTTCGCCTTGCTCAGTCCGCACCGTATACACAGTGGCTGGCTCCAGTTGCAGCGGAGGAAGCACTCCTGTTGGAGCTGCCGCGACTTCCGACAACGATGCCTGACGCAGAGAAGTATCCACGGCGTTGGCCACCAGAATCGGAAATGCCACACGATGCTGCAACGTCGATCGTTCCGTCTGAAACGTAAACCACCACGAAGTCTGCAGCCCCTCCCGCTTCTGCAGAATCAACGGCCCGGAACTGCCCTCAGCCAGCACCTCATACCCACGCTCCTCCAGTTCCCCAACTCCAGCCCCCTTGCCCCACGCCGGCATGTCACCAATCTGTACCTCTCCCAGACTGACATGCTGCAGCAGTGGAGAAGTGCGATTCCAGTCCGTCACCAGACTCACGCCGTCCCGCTTCTCAACCAGACCAGCCAGGTCCGCAGGAATCACATCCACAAACAACTTCTGGCGACCACTGATTCCCGCCGGCAGCTCACGATTCGAAATAATCAGATCATACTCTGTCTGCTCCGGTACCCCGTCCTCAAGCGCTTCCTGCTCTACCCCCTCCAGGACCCCCACAGCACGTTGCCATGCCGGGAGCCTGCCGTATGTCAGCACCTGCAGAGACCTTGCCTCCGGTAACGACAGCCAGCACTGGTTGTCCGTCCTCAGGGCATCCTCATCACCAGGTACCAGCCGCGCTTCCAGAATTGCTCGCCCGGCCGATACCACAGGAAATACCAGCCTCTCTCCCTCACCAGCAGATGCACTGATCCGTTCCGTAAACAACTGCTCTTCATTCAGATACAACTGCAAGTCCGCCGTCAGCAGTTCTTCTGAAGATGCCGAGACGCGGATGAAAATATCCCACTCCTGCGGACCGCTGCGGCGAGCAGACATCTCGGTGATTCCCAGATTCGCCGCCGTTAACTGCAGCCGCCGGACGTCCAGTCGAAATGGCAATTCAAATTCCACACTCGGCGGCAGATTCCCGTCTGTCAGTAACAACACCTCCCGAATCGGAAATGATGTCGTGTATGCCGCCGTCATTCGCAGAACATCATCCAGTTCCGCCGGCACATCCGTTGCCGTAATGCTCTCCAGCGCCTGCAACAGCATGCGTCGGTCATTGGTGAACTCGGTGAGCCGTCTGCCGGTGGACGCAAATGAAAATAATGCCAACTGCTGATCACTGCGCAAGTTCTCAATCAGATTGCGTACTTCATCCTGCACCAGTTCGAGTCGAGTTTTTCCGGTGGCAGGATCAATGGCCGCCATGCTGGCCGAGCAGTCGATCAGTACCGGTGTAAACTCGGCGCTGCCGGCAGATGATGCGATGAACGGCTGCGTCAGAGCCAGGACGAGTAACCCCAGCAGAATCAACTGCAATAACAACAGCAGATTGCGGCGAAATTTCTGGAACGGCGAATTCACTCGCTGGTCATTCACGACACTGTGCCAGAGCACCAGCGAAGGCACTTCCATGCGCGGCCGGCGTAACTTCAGAAAGTACAGCACAACCAGCGGGATCGCTGCCAGAAACAACCAGGCACCAATCGGATTGATGAATCCGGGCCACGTCATCGCAGCACCCATCCCTGCCGACAAAGCCGGTCCTTCAGCTGCAACTCAAACTCTTCACCCGTGGAAATGCTCAGAAATCGGCCCTGACGACGACGGCACTGAGCATCCAGGTAATCCTGCAGAACCTGCAACTGCTGATGATACTCACCCAGCAACTCCGCAGCATTGGTGATGTCCAGCGTGTCGCCCGTCTCACTGTCCACAAATCGCAGATCTCCCTGTACATCAGGTGCAATCTCAGCAGCAGACAGAATCTGCAGCCCCCATGGCTCCAGACCAGAACTATACAGCATGTTGAAGGGACGACTCAGATCACCCAGCGTCAGAAAATCACTCAACAGGATCGCAACCCCCCGGCCACGGTGGAATCGCAGCATTGTCTCAATTGACTGCTCAAGCGGAATTGCCCCGCCTCCCTCCAGCTGCTCCAGAAATGTCAGCAACGGTCGAATTTTTGTGCGCCCGGTGGATGGCGGAAACAACAACGGCTGCACACCGGATGTGTGAATCCCATACACACTCACACGCTCCAGATTGAGCATCCCCATAATTCCGAATGCTGCCGCAAACTGCTGCGCTCGCAGCAGTTTGTCACCGCTGAGCATTGATGTGGAGGCGTCAATGAGCAGCACCACATGCATTTCTTCCTCATGCTGAAACTGCTTGATGAAAGGACGCCGCAACCGAGCAAAGATGTTCCAGTCCACATACCGCAGGTCGTCCCCTACCGCGTAGTCTCGGTAGTCAGCGAAGTCCGTACTGCTGCCACCCTTCCCCGACAGATGCTCGCCACGACTGCGATTGGTAAGCCGGCGCAACGGTCGCAGTCGCATACGCTCGATCTGACGCAGCGTCGCGTTGTCGAAGAGTCGGGAATAACGGGATTCAGTCGCAGTCGACACTGTTGTCACCCCTCAACCGGCAACCGCTGGACACATTCCTGAACCAGATCGGTCACCGCAACGTCCTCCGCCTGCCCGTCATAATTGAGCAGCAGGCGGTGCTGCAGTACCTCCGCCGCAAACCAGCGAATGTCGTCAAAGGAAACGTGGGCACGCCCCTGTCCAAGTGCTCGCACTCGGGCCGCACGGAGTAACGCCTGAGCCGCACGGGGGCTGGCACCACAGCGAACAAATCGACGCACGGATTCCGGAGCAAACTCGGTGTTCGGGTGAGTCGACAGGACCAGCCGGCAGGCGAAGTCACGCATCGGATCACTCACCACAACGCGATCCAGAATCTCACGCAGTTGCAGAATTCGAGCACCATCAAGCACGGCACTGACGGACACTCGCTTCCTCAGAATCGTCCGCTGCACAACCTCGTTCAATTCCTCCCGAGACAGATATGGCACGACAACCTTGAACATGAATCGGTCCAGCTGTGCCTCCGGAAGCGGAAACGTACCCTCCTGTTCAATCGGGTTCTGAGTCGCCAGCACAAAGAACGGCGGATCCAGACGATAAGTCGTTCCGCCAACTGTCACCGTCCCCTCCTGCATCGTCTCCAGCAAAGCCGACTGCGTCTTGGGAGTCGCACGGTTGATCTCATCCGCCAGCAGCAACTGCGTGAAGATGGGCCCCTTGCGAAACTCCAGCTGATAACGCCCTGCGTCATCCGTGTTCATGATGTTGGTACCGATCACATCCGCCGGCATCAGATCAGGAGTAAACTGAATGCGACTGTAATCCAGCTCCAGCACACCAGCCAGTGCCTTCACCAGCTCTGTCTTCCCCAGCCCGGGGACCCCCTCCAGTAATACGTTGCCACCGCACAAGAGTGCCGTCAGTGTTGATTCCACAACACGCTGCTGCCCCACAATCACCTGCCCAACCGCTTCCCGAATGCGGCCGAACTCCTGCCGGAACTGCTCCGCCTCATCCTGCAACTGCTGTGCATCCACTGATTCACTCATGACTTCTGTCCTGTTTCACTGTTTCGCCCGAGCTCTGCTCCCGGACATTTGCTCTTACTGAAGCTCGGTGTCCCAAAGATCACGTGGCACTGATTCGCTACCCCACGATCGCTCAACTTCCTTTGCACTCCATCTGCCACCTGCAGGGTTCTTCTGCAGGGTTCTTC
>JALRDR010000523.1 GCA_023262145.1 Planctomycetaceae bacterium
GCCTGGACTGTTGTCGCTCGCCTGTTCAGGCGGTCAGCAGCAGCAACGCAGGACTCTGAAAAGATGCCCACGATGGAGCATTTTCTGGAGTCGGGTGAGATGATCCTGTGGAGGCAGCATCCGGATCCGCGCATGGTTCGCGGCGAATCGTGGGCGGCAGCGTTATTCGGAGCGTTGCTGATCGTTCCCGGCGTCACGGCAGTGGCACTCACGACACTCGCATTCCTGCAGGAAGGTCCGGAGCTGCAGTTGGTAATTCCACTGTTCGCGGGTCTGGTGTTTCTCGGCAACGCCGGATTTCTGCTGGGGACTCCAGCACGTATTCGCAGGGCACTGCAGTTTGCGGAGTACGCCATTACTGATCGTCGATTACTGCTGCTGCACCCGATCGGAAGGAGTCGCGGTGGGCTGCTGCCGTCGCTCAGCCGTCACTTCTATGAGTACCGCAAGGAGCAGATCAGGAATCGCCGTCTGGAGCGGCGATCAGGAAGCCGTACCGATATTGTGCTGGAAACGGAGCTGCAGGCCGGCCGCAGACGTGCGTACGAAATTGCGGTGGGGCTGATCGGCCTGCCAAACTGGGAAGAGGTGGAACAGATGCTTGAACAGCAATTTCCACGGCGCTGAAATGAGTGCGGAGACTGTTTCGCTGCATGACAGGAGCCAGCCGGTGCATGTTTCCACAGATTGCGAATCTGTTCCAGGCGAAGCGAGGCGGCATCGAAGCGACCAGCGGGATTGACAGATTCGTCATGAGACATTCGGTTCTGCGTGCTGGCACTTCAGAAGTTTCTTTCGGTAGCAAGGGCTGCCAGCTGCACCGCGGCCCGGATTCACTGGGTTGCGGTTGAGTCAGGCATTCGAGCTGGCTGCCGACTGCCGTCATGCTTGTGGAAATCTTTTTAAAACACAGAATGCATGCCGGCGATTATGCTGCACACAGTCCAAATCAGAATTGGCAGGTCTACGATGAAACACATAGCGTTACTGCTCTCCGTGACGTTCTCCAGCGTGATGTACGCGCAGGAAACCCCGGCGGTGGTCGGCAAAGCACTTGCGGCTGTCGGCGGCAGCGAAAAGCTCCTGGCGGCCTTCAGGATGACTGAACTGTACAATTCAGGCGAACTTCCGGAGCCGGAAGGTAGTCCGAAGCGAACCCCCCGAACCTCTGTGATTATCATGCCAGGACGCTGGGAAGTGGGAGGCCGGGAGCGTGGCAAGGAACCAGCCAAGGATGTCGTTCGCGCGTGGGCGCTGGATCTGCTCGTTGATCCCGATTCCGTGATTGAGCCGATTGCGGAACTGACAGATGAGAATATCCGTTGCACGGGACTGCAGATCAGCGGGAGTGTCACGCCCGCAATGAAGCTCTATTTCGACCAGCAGACTCACCTGCTCAAACGGGTGGACTGGCGGGATGATTTTTACCGCTTCAGTGACTGGCGTGAACTTGACGGCCTGAAATACGCAGCCAGAACCAGTCTGTTCAAGCTCAGGGACGGAAAGCCGTGGTTTCATCATGAGATCACCGGCCTCGAACGGATGCAGCCGGAAGAATGAAGCCAGTTCCAGGGTGCGCTGCTCAGCGATGATTCTGACTGAATTCCCTGAGTCACGTCGCCGGAGGACTTCAGTGCCGGGGTTTCCCGCCATCGCTGCTCAGCATTTTGCAGTTCTGCGTTTTTTTCCAATTCGACCCTTCGCCTGGATTTTCTCGATGGCATCCGGTGCGAAGGGCACCTTGCAGGCTGTGTCACCCATAACGACACTCACCACACCCGTCTCTCTGGCGGTCTGGATGGCAAACTCCGTGAGTGATTCCACGTACGTTCCGGCTGCGATCACGAATCCATTCATGGCATAGCGGACATCATTCGGCGCGGCGTGGATTTCCTGCTGCACGCGTTCGATAAGCTTTTTCAGTGTCACCAGGTCGAGGTCGGCGTCGTTGCGAATGCCTGCCAG
Organism: Planctomycetaceae bacterium; assembly: GCA_023262145.1. Classification (GTDB taxonomy): domain Bacteria; phylum Planctomycetota; class Planctomycetia; order Planctomycetales; family Planctomycetaceae; genus SXXK01. The sequence goes on from JALRDR010000523.1 coordinate 1,966, forward strand.
ACTGCCGATCGTGGCCCAGCCGGCGACGGCAATGCGTTCCTTCCTTGAATTGATCCATTTCAGCGCGAGTTGCCATCCGTGCTGACTTTCTGCGGCAACCCACGCCACGGTGTAATTGCACAGAGCGGTGCAGGTGGCTGCACGTGCCCATTTCTGCAGATCTGTGCTGGTCATTCTGCGATCATCTGCGATCAGACCTGCGAGGTACATCGCGTCATAGATACCGGTGTCGTACAGGTCGAGCGCCAGCTGGTAGTCCGTTTTGATTCGTTTCTGGATCTTCTTCAGGTATTCAATCTTCACCCCCAGCACAGGTTCAGGGATTCCGTGCCTGAGCAGCACGCTGCGAATGCTCTGGCTGGCTGACGCTTTCAGTTCAGCAACGATCTGGACAGCAGACATGGTGCGGGCCCCTGGAGAATGGAGTGAAGGTGGTGATGGATATGTTCTCAGAGCCCTTCTGACCATCAGTCAGTAGACCAGTCTTCAGGGCAGCACGCTGCAGTTGGCTCAGGTGCCGGAATCGAAAGGCAACGATCTGCACAGAGTTGGCATGGGAATAGTGACCTGAGTCCGGGGGGGCAGGATAGCTGGCAGATTCGGTTTGTTTCGATAGCTCAAAGAGTGCGTCACATGAACGCGGTGCATCACTGCATTTCAGGGGCACGGCGACACACAGCATCTCAAATCAGATGTCGTGCAGATGCACTCGCTGCAGGTACAGGTGGTACGCTGGTCAGTCTTCATTGTGCGGGGGGCTGAATCTCTGCAGCGCCGGGGGATGATAGTGGACAACGTCGGGTTGCGTAAGCTTGCCCGCTGTGCGGGTGCTGCGGGCGGGTGTTGCATGAGTTTGTAAAGCCGTGCCCGACAACCGTCGCTTGCATCCATTCGTGCGTTAGCAACTGCGTTCGCCTTTTCTGGCTGCTTTGTGGTTGCGGATTGTTCCACAGTGTGTTGCTGCGTTTCAGAAGACTGTCGGCTGCAGACTCCGGTTCATCCCTCGTGGCCGGCGGAACGCGGGTTCCTTCAGCCCAGCCGGTCATACCTGCCCGGTTTCGCAGTCCCTGCACGGTTTCGCAGTCCCTGAAGAAGTCTGCCTCCACTGGAGTTCCCTGGTCCGAATCTGCTCATGCAGGCGTTCAGGAGCAGGATGCTGCTGTGAATACGGCTGCTGAACTGGCTCGCCTTCTGGAATCGACATCGTTGGACCAGGGCAACGGTACTACCATCGGCCACTGTGGGACCAGTGGAGAAAACAAGCCGCAACAATCTGCAGAAGTTGGCGAACCGCCCCGGATTTCGCCGCGACTCCAGGGGCCTGGCAGTGCCAAACATCAGCTACAGCAGCAACGCAGCGTCCTGCAATCAATGCGAGTCTGGACAGTTCGGACGGTGGGCGTGATTGTGTTGCTGCTCACCCTGCGACTGGTCAGGATCTTCCTGATTTCACCGCTTGTGCAACAGCGTGCGGACACGTCAAAGAAGTGTGCAGGGGTAACGTGGTTGTCAGCAATGATCTCGTCGGACGAAGAGAGCCCTGGCCGAACGCGCGTTAATGGTGCCCCTGAATCCGTGAACTGAAGATCTTACGGATCACAGCGACAGGACGCGGATGTCGATTAGTCTGCGGACCTGCACATCTTCCGACCAGTGTTCCGCAGTGACTGAGCGGTGTTTGTGAACAGTCTTTCTCCTGAAGTCCCACTGCGTCAGCAGCCGCGAGACTGACGAGAGGCGAGGTGCCTGTGTTTGCGAGAGGCACACCGGTTGCTTTACCCGGTGTGTGTTGCCGCATACGATTCGTCAGGCAAAGTGAGCGTCGCTGTGCTCACCTTCAATCGTTCGCATTCCTTTCCGGAGCAATCCTGCCATGCTGAATTCCCGCCTGTTTCCATGCAACGTTCTCCTGCTGATGACTCTGATCAGTGGCACGGCATTCGCCGCACCGGCAGAGGAGTATGTCTATGACCTTGTGCATTCCTCTGTCAGCTTCAAGGCTCGCCACCTGGACATCAGCTGGATTCACGGTCGCTTCAATGAAGTTGATGGAAAGTTCTCCATCGATCGGGAGGATCCTTCGAAGTCCTCGTTTCAGCTGACGATCAAGGCGGACAGTGTCGACACAGCCAATGCCGCACGAGACGAGCACCTGCGTCAGCCGGATTACTTCGACACGAAGCAGTTTCCGACCATTGAGTTTCGCAGCACGAAGGTGAAGGCGATCGATGGTGGCTACGAAGTCACCGGCGACTTCACCATGCACGGCGTGACACGATCAATCACCATTGAACTGATGGGTGGCAAGGCAATTGAATCTCGAGGCGTTCGCCGCGTGGGATTCTCCACCGAACTGCGACTCAAACGCAGCGATTACAAGTTCGATCCGAAAGCGATCGGACCGATTGGTGATGAGGCGATTGTCATCATCGACTGTGAAGGCATGAGCCAGTAATCGATGCCCGACGTCTGGCTGCTCACCACATCCTTTGTGACGGCAATGCTGAGTGCCGGGGTGTCCTGTCTGCTGGCTTACCGCAGAGGGACCGCCCCGGATGGCTCTGGCACGGCGGCTGTACAATTAAGGCCATTGTTCAGCCTTTCCTGCGGTGTTCTGGCAGGGATGGCCGTGCAGGGAATTCTGCCGGCATTTCCTCTGGTCAGCGCGCTTGATCGTTGGCTGGCTATCGGGCTTCCCATGCTGATGCTGGCCGATGTCGCCGGCTGCTTCCTGCACCAGCAGCTGGCAGTGCGCTGGATCAAGGTCGTTGCGGCCGTAGCAGTTGCGCCAGTGATTCTGTACGGCAGCGTGCATCTGCAGGTCATGCCTGACGCATCTGCCCAGTCGGGAAGTTCCTCTTTCGGTCTGTTGCCGTTGGCGGCCGCCGGGGGAGTACTGCTGCTCCTGACACTACTTGGGGACAGTTCAGCGGCGAAGCCGGATCTGCAGCGGACCGCTGCGGGAATTTACTCGGGGCTGATTCTGCTCACGGTTCAGGTCACGGCCGTCGTCGTGATGCTGGGTGGCTGGATTGGCTGCGGTGCCGCGGCGTTACCCGTGACCGGAGCAGGCACAGGCCTGCTGCTGGCGGGACTCCTGTTGCGGCAGCATGCTGCTGTGACTGTCGTGATTCGCTGGGCCAGCCGAAGTCTGGGGGGGATCATCGTACTGGGGCACTACTTCGGTCGGTTGACCGTCGCACAGGCCGCGCTGATTCTGGCGGCTGCTGTGATCCCGTTGCTGGTGCTGCGGTCCGGTCGCGGCCTGCAGAGCAGGGGGCTGTGGGTCTCTGCCGTGCTCACATTGTTGTTCTTGAGTCTGGTGCTGCTGCCCGCGATTCTGGAGTTCCAGCGGCGGATGGCAGTGCTGCTTTCCTGATCCGCAGGATTGTGTGCCGGAGAATGGACGATGTGCCGCTGGAACGCAGTTGCGACTTCGGCCGCGCGAAGAAGCAGTTGCCGCCGCGTTTGTCAGTCCTGTTGTTGCTAATCCGAGTCACTTCCGGGACGCCGCGGTGTGAACCTCGTGCTGTCAGCCTGATGGCTGGTTCTGGCGATTGTCTTCCACATGAATGACTGCCAGTCGGTCGGCATCGGCGGCACGGCGGGACCGCCCCTGCATACCAATCATCAGCGATTCAGGAAAGCCCTCGGGCAGGACACCCACTTCGTCGCGGGTGATCAGGGTAAGAATGTCATTATGGTGACAAGTGACCAGCCAGCCGAGATCGTCGTGGAGTGGAATTGTATTGAAGTCGCCTGATGCAGAGCCTGGGTGAACAGGGACCCATTCCTGCAGCAGCTCAATGGCCTGTTGACACAGATTGTCGGCGGGGTCCTGCAGGATCACGAATGTCCCATATTCAAACAGAACCCATGAGTGCGGATTATTGCTCAGCACCTGCTG
>JALRDR010000529.1 GCA_023262145.1 Planctomycetaceae bacterium
CCAGAGCGAAATTGTACGGGCACGCTGCCGGGCTGTTTCACCGGCTTTGGCTGCTGCGGAATCTGTGGTGACTGTGCTGTCGGCAGTCGCTGCATTATCAGCCGTTGCGATATTCGCTTCCTCCGAGGAATCCGCCATTGTCGGGACATCCTCTGTGAACTCCTGCACCATCGCGGGGACGTCCAGGATTCCCATCATTCCGGTGGCGCCGGTGTACAGAATGATCGGCAGCAGAATGCCGACGTAAGCCAGCAGGAAAATAATGTTGGCGATGAGCTGAGTGCCGGAGTCAAAACGGATTGCGAGATATTCCGGGACGGTGGAGACACCGCTGCGAAGGAACCGCGGCAGGAAAAACCAGGCCATGAATACCAGAGCCAGCACGCAGACCACTTCCCAGACCATCACACACAGGCCGTCTGTGAAGGCGGCGCCGTTGAGCCCCACCATCTGCTCTGTGGACAGATTCGTCAGTAGCAGGGAGCCAGCAATCAACGGGGCGGACAACGAACGTCCGGCCAGAAAATACCCGCCGGTGCTGGAGTGGTCGTCGTTGCGGGTAATCCGCCAGGTGAGCCAGGCCACAAGCCCCGTAAACAACAAAAAAGAAATCAGTGTCATGATGGTCAGCAACTTCCATCAGAATATTGAAAAGAAGGAATGATGAGCCTGAATCGGCCCCACGACGCCGATTCAGCACTTCAGAGGTCCGGAAAATTCCGCAGGTTCAGCGATGCTGGTCAACAGGCAGAGGGATCAAGAATCACCTTCATGGCGCCCTGTTCTCCACCGTAAAGTCGAGCGAACCATTCCGGGCCATGCTCAAGAGGAGCTTTGGCGGTAATCAGCGGGTCAACGCGGATCGCTTTTCGCTCCAGCAGATCAATGCACGCGGGGTACTCGCCGTTGGAAGCACAGGTGCCGCCAACAGTCAGTTCTCGCGTCACGATCGCCTGCAGGGGCAGATCAACATGCGGGGCCAGATTTCCTACCAGAGTGACAGCGCCACCCTTTCGAGTTGATTCGATGGCGGTGGCAATCGTCGGTGTCGCTCCGACAACTTCCAGCACCACGTCCGCTCCGCGCCCTCCGGTAAGCCTGCGCACTTCCTCAGCGACATTGACCTTATCCGCCTTCAGGCCCACGTCTGCCCCCAGATCCAGAGCCGTGTCCAGCCGGCCCTGATCCAGATCAACGGCGATTACCTGACTTGCTCCGGCAAGTCGGATAGCCTGCAGGACAAGCAATCCAATCATGCCACTGCCCACGATCACGGCAGTATCGCCCAGCGTGACCGGCGTTCGGTTTGCCGCATGAACAGCCACTGAGACGGCTTCAATCATCGCAGCGTGTTCGAACTTCAGATCGGGAGGAAGGGCATAGCAGATGTGCTGAGGCACCGCGACGTACTCGGCGAATGCACCGTGACGACGATATTCGCCGCAGGACACTCCCAGTACCATGCGGTTGTCACACAGATTGATGCTGCCGCGGCGGCAGAACCAGCACTTGCCACAGGAAACAGTGCTGTCAAACGTGACTCGATCGCCTTCACTGAACCTTGTGACAGCAGAGCCCACAGCTGTGACGACGCCCGCCGCCTCATGCCCCATGACCAATGGTGGAATGCGGCGACCGGAACTGCCGTCATATCCATGAATGTCACTGCCGCAGATCCCGCAGGCGCGGACCTGAACAAGAACATCATCGGGGCCGATCTCCGGCGTCGGGAAATCGGTGACTTCAAGCTGTTTGTAGTCTTTGAGCAGCAACGCTTTCATGGAACGGGTCCGGGACGCGATGGTTCCCCTGCGGCCGACTGCAATGCAGTGAGGCCCCTGAGGAAGCAGCAGGGATGGTGAAGTGCCACGCCGACTGCTTTGCAGGGGAGTGCAGGCGGAGCACGGAACTGGCTGCCGACGACCGATCCGCTGCTGCCCACCATGGGGCAGACGCACCGAAAGCCACGCGCAGCTGTGGAAACAGATGCGCAGTGTAGTTTCTTCCGTGATCCGTACACGCTGGAAGGACATCTGTGCGTGGTGACGAACCTGATTTTCCCGAAATAAGTGGCCGCGGAGGGATGACAATGGCGGTGCAATCCGAACGCGCAAAAAGAAAGGGGGAAGGACAGGTCCTTCCCCCTTTCCGCCGTGAGTTTGTAAACAAACACGACGGCAGGAGATTCCCGCTCGGGTAACGCACCCATGTGAGCGGGAACAGGCGAGTTTCCTGACCTTCCCCTCCCTTAACCCCTGCGGAGTTCACGCGAGCATCGGGTCCCACCACTCCGATGCTCACCTCCATTCCCCTGCAATAGCAAGCTGCGTGCCAATCAAAAAAAACGGCGAACGGTCCCTCAATGGAGGACTAGTCGACATCGTGCTCGAGAAGGTCATCACAGAAGCGACTTCCGAGGCGTCCGTCGCGTTTCACGACAGCCTCACCGCCAAGGCCAAGGCCCAGCCATGACCCGCGAA
>JALRDR010000547.1 GCA_023262145.1 Planctomycetaceae bacterium
GGATCTGCTCTGCCTGGATGCCGCCACTGGCAGGCAACGCTGGCGGAAAACCGCTCATAAAGGTTCCCCTGGATTCCCGCGACACAGCTCCAACACCTACGCCACAGAAACTCCACTGACCGACGGCGAACGGGTCTATGCCTATTTTGGTATGGTCGGGCTGTTCTGTTTTGATCTGGACGGCAATCCACTCTGGCAGAAAGATTTCGGCGTCCAGAAGATGCGGGCCGGCTGGGGTACTTCCAGTTCACCCGTGCTCTTCGAAGGTCGCCTGTTCGTGCAGGTTGACAATGAAGACCAGTCGTTCCTCGTGGCACTGGATGCCGTCACCGGAACGGAACTGTGGCGTACCGACCGCGGGGAAAGTTCGCAGTACAGTTCCCCGATTATCTGGCAGAACAGTCAGCGGAATGAACTGATCGTCGGCGGCATGGTCTATCGCTCCTACGAACCCGCCACCGGCAAACTGCTGTGGCAGCTGGATATGCTCAAAGGCCGCAGCTCCGCGACGCCCATCGCAACGTCTGAACGTCTTTATGTTGGTACCGAACTGCGAAATCGTGGCGGTGATGACGACGGTGGAGGCTATCTGTTTTCCATCCGTCCGGGTGGCAGCGGTGACATCAGTCTGCCAGCGGATCAGGATTCATCCGATGTGATCGAATGGCGTACCGAGCGTTGCGGGATTCAGATGTCTTCACCAGTGCTGTGTCAGGGTCACCTGTACCTGCCCGAACGCCGCAGCGGGATTCTGCACTGCATTGATGCCACGACCGGCAAGGCCGTTTTTCAGCAGCGTTTGCCGCGGTCAAAACCCATCTGGGCCTCGACATGGACTGACGGCAGGCTCGTCTTCTGTCTGGACGAAGCAGGAACTACGCACGTTCTGCAGGGCGGCCCGGAACTGGTCGTTGTGGAACAGAACCAGCTGGATGAACAAACGTGGTCCAGCCCCGCAGTGGCCGGTGGAGCCATCTACCTCCGCACCGCGGGACACTTGTACTGCATCGCTGAATAGCCGGGGAAGACAGTTACGCCGTAGGGTCAAAAAACTGAACCGACCTCAAAGCTCTTTGACAATCCGGTGTTAGCAACAGAATTCGATCACAATTTCAGCCGAGAGTCGATCGCGAAACACGGCGAACGGCACTTCAAATGGGCTTCATTTTACGGTCGGCGCGTACCTTCATCGCAGAAGGTTCACGTCAGACTCGTGACAAGGCTCGTCAGGCAGCGCGTCGGTGGTAGAAATTGAGCATGCCACCGAGTCGCTCACGGCATTCGATGTGGCCATTACAGGAAGCAGCATCTTCGCTCGGCTCAATCAGCTCATTGCCGAGTCCCTGATAGTTCCGTTCGACGTGGTAATGTTCCACGTATTCACGAACGGCGTTCTCCAGTGACTTGCGTCCAAAGAAGACCATTCTGTCAAGGCATTCAGTCTTCAGGTTCCGAAACCAGCGTTCCATGTACGCGTTCAGGTTGGGAC
>JALRDR010000556.1 GCA_023262145.1 Planctomycetaceae bacterium
AATGTGATGCCGCTGGAAAACCGGTGCTGAAAACGTAGGCTGGTGGGTTGGACAGCATGCCTTGCGGACTCCGGGGCCATTTTTTTGCTCCGGCGTTCCAGCGAGTACTGCTGCAGAAGGTTTTCCGTTCTTCCAGGGGAAGTCATTCATGACGCTGCGATTGCGCCCTATTTTCCGCATGGCTGTGCTGTTCGCTGTCACCATCAGTCCGCTGCGAATTACTTCAGCCGACGAAACAACTTCTCCGGAGCAGCCACCGTGGAATTCTGTTCCCGCAGTCTGGGCTCTGACCGACGCGACCGTTGTGATAAGTCCTGGCAAGACCATGGAACAGTGTACCGTCGTGATTCGCGATGGCCGAATTGCCGCCATCGGGCCTGATATTGCAGTTCCAGAGGATGCTCGCACACTTTCACTGCAGGGCAAAACTGTTTATCCGGGGTTCATCGATACCTACAGTGAGGTTGCCCTGTCCAGTGACCGTCTGAATGGCACGGCACGCTACTGGAACGGACAAGTCACACCACAATTGGCGGCAGCCGATCAGATTCCCACCGGTGATGCTTCAGAGGCTCATCGCAAGCAGGGATTCGTAGCTCGGCTGCTGGCTCCTGCCGACGGTGTGATTCGTGGCACGAGCGCAGTCATTTCAACCGCCCCGGGGCGTCCCGGTCAGATACTGCTTAATCGCGAAGTGGCGCAGCACATGCTGCTGACGGTATCACGACGTGGGCGAGGAAATGGGTTCCCGGGCAGTCCGATGGGTGCGGTCGCGCTGGCTCGACAGGCTGTACTTGATGCCCAGTGGTATCGTGACGCACTGGCGGCCGGCGCTGCAGATCCAACGCTGCCGCAGGTCGAAGTGAATGACGCATTGCAGGCGCTGCAGCCGGTGCTTGACGGCGGAATGCCGATCATTGTGGCGACATCCAACGAACAGTTTGTGCTGCGAGCGGATCAGTTTGCGGGGGAGTTCGGTTTGTCACTGATCGTGCTTGGCAATGGACGTGAGTATCGTCGGCTTGATGAAATCGCAGCACTGAAGCGACATCTGATTATCCCGGTCGCGTTCCCTGCACCGCCCGACGTGACCACTCCTGAAGCAGCTCAGAATGCCACACTGGAATCGCTGATGCACTGGGATCTGGCTCCGGAAAATCCAGCTCGACTTGCTGCAGCAGGTGTCAGCTTTTCCTTCACAACCAACCGTCTGGATTCGCCAGCAGAGTTTCTTGCGGCAGTTCGCAAGTCTGTGCAGCGGGGCCTGTCTCCCGAAGTTGCTCTGCAGGCCATGACAACGCATCCGGCAGCATTGCTTGGCTTGTCCGATCAGTTGGGAACACTGCAGGTTGGTCATCTGGCCAGCCTCGTGATTACGGACGGCGATCTGTTTGCCAACGAAACCAAAGTCCTGGAGACATGGGTATCAGGACAACGATTTGAGTGGTCGCCGGCCCCAGCCCGTGATGCGACCGGGCAGTTTTCACTGGCGGTAACTCAGGCAGCCCGTTCGCCACAGTCTCTCTATCTGCAGATCACCGGTGACAAAAACCTGAAGGGGAAAATATCTCGCGCTCCGATACCGGCAGACAGCAAGGACAACCAGCCTGCGGCTGAGCAGAACGCCGCAACGCAGACGAAGGCTGACGCGGAATACGACCCGCAGCCGGAAGTTCCTGTCATCGATCTGAAGTCCGTGGAAATGAACGGTACGCAGCTGACCGCTCAGTTTTCCGGCAAGGCATGGAGCCAGGAAGGCATTCATCGACTGTCACTCACACTGGCAGAGAAGTCCATTGAGTCGGCGGAGCGACCGGCAGCCATTGGCAGTCTGGTCTGGTCCGACGGGACCACGGCTCAGGTTGTCGCCGCGCGCATTGCCCCGCCAGCACCTGAACCGCAGGAACCCGCAGAGGTATCCCCCGCGGAGGCAAAGGAGCAGGATTCCGGCGGCACTGCTAACGCACAGCCTGAGCTTGCGGAAACCACTGACGAAAAAACCGCAGTAGTGTCTGCCAGTTTCAGCCCCAACTTTCCGCTGGGTGCATTTGGTCGCAGTGAGCTTCCGGCTCAGGCGGGGCTGACTGCTTTTGTGCACGCCACGATCTGGACCTGTGGACCTGCCGGAATTCTGGAAGACTCCACGCTGCTGATTGACGGCCAGCGTATCGTGGCTGTGGGACCGGATGTTGAGATCCCGGCGGACTGCAAAGTCGTTGACGTGCGTGGCATGCACATTACACCGGGCATCATTGACTGCCATTCGCACATGGCTACCGACGGTGGCGTGAACGAAGCCACTGACGCCATTACCTGCGAGGTTCGTATTGGCGATTTCGTCGATGCCAATGATGTGACAATTTATCGACAGCTTGCCGGTGGGGTCACGGCGTCCAATATTCTGCACGGTTCTGCGAATCCGATTGGCGGGCAGAATCAGGTCATCAAACTTCGCTGGGGCATGACCGGCGAACAGCTCAAGTTCCGCGAAGCTCCTCCGGGCGTCAAATTTGCGCTGGGCGAAAACGTCAAGCAGAGCAACTGGTCCAGCGGCGGGGATCGTTTCCCGGTCAGCCGCATGGGGGTGGAACAGTTGTTCCGCGATGCCTTTGAGGCAGCTCGCGACTACCAGAAGCGACACGATGCCTGGCAGCAGAATCGCCGCGGGATTCCACCACGACGCAATCTTGAACTGGAAGCCCTCGCAGAGATCGTTCGTCAGGAACGCTGGATTCACTGCCACAGTTATCGCCAGGACGAAATACTGGCATTGCTGCGTGTGCTGGAGTCATTTGATATCACGATTGGAACGCTGCAGCATATCCTTGAGGGTTACAAGGTTGCTGACGAACTGGCGAAGCACGGCGCAATGGCCTCCGCATTTTCCGACTGGTGGGCCTATAAGTTTGAGGTCTATGACGCGATTCCCTATGCGGGGGCGTTGATGCACGAACAGGGAGTTGTTGTTTCCTTTAATTCAGACGACGGCGAACTGGCTCGACATCTGAATCAGGAGGCAGCCAAGGCGGTGAAGTATGGTGGTCTTCCCCGTGAGGCCGCATTGAAGTTCGTCACATTGAATCCGGCTCGACAACTGCGTGTTGACCATCTCATCGGTTCCCTGGAGCCTGAGAAGCATGCAGACTTCGTGGTCTGGAATGGTGATCCGCTGTCCAATTTCACACGTTGTGAACAGACATGGATTGAAGGCCGTCGCTATTTCTCCCGGGATGAAGACGAACAGATGCGTCAGGTTTCGCGGGAACGTCGCAACGTGCTGATTCAGAAGGCTCTGCTGTCCCCAGAGAAACCGCGATCGGGCGAAGACCTTCGTGATCACGATCCAGCTGATCTCTGGCCACGCGTTGACGAATACTGTGCACACTTCCGACATCAGGCAGCCCTGCAGGTTCAGCAGGAGCAGCAGGCGGTATCAGCAGAATCCACGGAGGATACTGACTGAGTCTGCCTGGAATGTTCCGCTCTTTTTCTCACTGCTTTTTCCTGCTGAAAGAGATCTTCATGTTCGCTCATCAAATTCGCACTGCTGCACTGGTTCTGTTCACGCTGCTGTCCGGACTCGTTTCGGCGTCAGACCAGATCCCCGGTGCACCACAAAAGAAACCGATAGCGCTGACCAATGCAGCAATTCATCCGATCACCAGCCCGGACATCCCGGCAGGGACGCTGGTTTTCGACAAGGGACGCATCACCGCGATGGGTGCGCAGGTTCAGATTCCGGCGGATGCAGAAGTCATTGATGTCCAGGGCAGAAATGTCTATCCGGGGCTCATCGAGGCGCACTCCCAACTGGGATTGCGGGAAATCTCATCAACAAAGGCCACTCTTGACTCCTATGAACTCGGACAGCTGAATCCGGGCCTGCTGGCTCATGTGGCCGTCAATCCGGACAGCGAAGTGATTCCAGTGACACGTGCAAACGGGGTTCTGCTCACTTTGACGGCCCCCAGCGGCAGTCTGGTCAGTGGTCAGGCGTCAGTGATTCAGCTGGATGGATGGACCTGGGAACAGATGACACTGAAGCCATCGGCAGCGATGGTTGTACAGTGGCCATCCAGCGAGGACGACGTGTCGACATTGCGGAAGCTGTTTGCGGACGCGAAGGCATGGCAGGCAGCAAGGGGTCAGAGCAATTCGCGGCAGCGCTACGATGTGCAGCTCGACGCCATGCAGTCGGTGATCAGCGGTGAGGTCCCGCTGCTGATCGCAGCCGATACTGTCTCACGAATTCAGGCTGCCGTTGCATTCTGCGCGGAGCACAACGTGCGGATGATTCTGTTTGGCGGCTATGACGCTCTGGAGTGTGCGGAACTGCTCCGAAAATACGAAGTTCCGGTGATCGTGGATGCGATCCATCGGGATCCGCGTCGAAATCACGACAATTATGATGCTGCGTTCACTTTGCCACTGCGGCTGCAGCAGGCCGGACTTGCATGGTGTATCTCCGGATCCGGTCGGGGAGAGACATGGAATACGCGAAATCTGCCGTATCAGGCGGGAACCGCCATCGCCTGGGGACTGTCGCACGAAGAAGCCCTGCGTTCGATCACTTTATACCCGGCACAGATTCTGGGGATAGCAGATCGGGTGGGAAGTCTGGCGGTCGGGATGGACGCGACTTTGATTGTGACAGAAGGCGACCCGCTGGAAACAGCCAGCCACGTGACTCGAGCATGGATACAGGGTCGCCGTGTGGATCTGACCAGCCGTCATACCCAGCTGCGAGACAAGTATGCTGAAAAGTATCGTCAGCTGCAGGGCACTCCCTGAAGCCGGGGGACAGGGCTGCCGTGAATGCGATCACTTCGCTATGCTCCGCACCGGACGGCCGTGCGATGTTGCCAGGGCCGCCAGATTTGCTGCAGATCAATTCCATCGACAAGGATGCGCGATGCCAATCAGACCACTTCTGCCTGTGATCGGACTGTCACTTTTGGTTTCCCTCGGCTGCGAAACACCGTCATCGTCTCAACCGGGTGCATTAACGACTGAAGGACCATCAGCCGCGTCAGCGGCGCCGGTGACATTTCTTGACAGCCCCGCGCTCAAACGCGGCACAGGACCGGTCGACAGCGGAACATCGCGTGAGTTTCAGACCACACAGAGTGGACTTCGATATCGGATCCTGCGTGCATCTGAGGGACGTAAGCCGCAGGCAACATCCAGCGTGGAGGTGAATTACCGTGGCTGGCTGGATAACGGCCGTGAGTTTGACAGTTCCTACAAACGCGGGGAAACAACTTCGTTTCCGTTGAATGGAGTTATCCCGGCCTGGACGGAGGGCTTGCAGCTCATCGGAGAAGGCGGCATGATCGAATTATGGGTGCCGTCTGAACTGGGTTACGGTGCTCGCGGGATGCCTGGAGCAATTCCCCCGAATGCAACGCTGCACTTCGTTGTGGAACTGGTAACGGTGCGGTGAATGCTGGCACTTGAAGCGGTCGGCCCGGACCGTACTGGAACGCGTTAAAATACAGTTGGCACGGTCAATCGGCAGATATTGCCGATGATCGCAACTTCGCCAGCGACCTCTTTCGGCAGGATTCGCTGATGCAGCGGCAGAATTTGCCGGTTTTTGCCAGCAGGTCCGTGGAGGTGTTCAATTCGCTGCGATCGGCCGGAAAAAGACTCATACTCGCCATAGGCGACTGCAGACAGCCTGATTACTCTCACGTCTGGTAGAAGCACTACTTTCAGCTGCACTGTCCGAATTCTGGATTCGGGCTGCAACAACCATGCTGGAAGCCCCCGGATGTCAGGGATGACCGGAAGAATGAGCAATTTATCCCCTCACAGATCGCGGCTGCTGTTGCTGACTCTGCTCCTTGCGGGTTGTTGTCATGGACGGAGCAGCGAGGACCTGACCAGTGCCCAGCAGCACGCACGCGAACTTTACCTGGAGAACCAGCAACTGCAGCAGTTGAGTCAGGGGCTGGGAGCAGAAAACCAGCTGCTGAAGTCACAGCTGTCGGAAACCACGGGGCAGCTGGGTACGATGAATGAGCGACTGGATAATCTGGCCAGCGAACGCGCCGGGCTGACAGAGCATCTGAATCGCGCGATGGATGCGACGTTGACCAATCGCGGTACCCTGACGCCTGAATTGGAGGCTGAAGGATACCAATACGATCCGATTTCCGGGCTTTGTCGGTTCCACTCCAATATTCTGTTTGATCTGGGGAGTGATCTGGTTCGTCCGGAGGCACAACCCGTGCTGAAGGAATTTGCCTCAAGTATCACCAGTGGCGCAGCTGCCGGGATGAAGGTGCTGATTGTCGGCCATACTGATGACCAGAACATCGCCCGTCCTGAGACCGCGGTCAAGCACCCAACCAACTGGCATCTGAGCACAGATCGGTCCGACGCGGTCATCCTGGAGCTCCTGCGTCTGGGCGTAGAGCCGGAGCGAATTGCTGCGATGGGTTACAGCGAGCATCACCCGCTGGCCGACGGATTTTCTGATACTGCGCGACAACGCAATCGCCGGGTTGAGCTGTTTGTGATTCCGAACGACCCCAGTCTTGCTCACTGGGATCCGGTCAGCTCTGTGCCACAGTAGTACGAGTGGCGAAATACCTGAGAACAGATCACGGCACCTGCCGAGGGTACCTGCCTGAAAGGCTTCAGAGCAAATGGAAGAGGCATTGCCGGAACCCCTGGATGTAATCGCCGTCGGGGCGCATCCGGACGATGTTGAAATAGGCTGCGGCGGAACATTGGCACGCATGGCACAGCTGGGCTACCGCACAGGTATTGTGGATCTCACCGACGGTGAACCGACGCCGCTGAGTCCGGGGCCCGAAGTTCGGCTGCTTGAGGCACAAGCTGCTGCCGAAGTGCTGGGTGTCACCACGCGGATCACACTGGATCTGCCAAATCGTCGTCTTTTTGACAGCTATGAGAGTCGAGTTGCTCTGGCAAAGGTCTTCCGCCGCTGGCGTCCGCGCATGGTCATGGGGATTGCGGACAGAACTCCAATGGCCTCACCGGATCACTGGCAGGCAAGACAGATCATTGACGCAGCGATTTTTTACGCCCGGCTGACCAAATGGGACGATCAGTTTGACAATCTGCCGGTCCATCGTATCAGCAAACAACTGTGGTATCCGCTGGGAATGCAGACATTGGAGTTTCCGACGGGTGGCGGAGCATTTGTCTCGGACATTTCGGAGACAATTCACCTGAAAATCCGTGCTGTCCGCTGTTATGAGACACAGTTTCCCCCGGACAAGGACAGGGTGTTTCGGATGATTGAGGGGATGGGGCAATCTTTGGGTGCATCTGCGGGCTTTGCGGCTGGCGAACTGCTGATCAGTGCGACAACTCTTGGATTAAGCGACGTAATGGGTTCGATCTGCCCGCTTGTGGATGTATCCTGACACTGTGTACAGTGTCAGGAGAATTGTCGTATTACTGCACCACAGTTGCGTTTGAGTAGAATTCCGGGACAATACGTCTTTGGCAGAAAGCGCTGCAGACTGTTTCTCCCGGAATCTCCGGTCCAGGCAGTTGTTCGCTGCCATCGACTAGACGCCAGTTCCGCGTTGGCACTGGATCCTTACTTGCAGGCCAGTGACCGGAAGTCACGCTGATTCATTTCATCTCAGGCAGAACCGATGTTACAGATTCGCGCAGGTCAACTCAGTGTGACCGGAAACTATCGCGAGAATAACGAAGACAGCTGTGTGCTTGATGAACAGCATCGGATCTTTGTGGTTGCAGATGGAATGGGCGGTCAAAGTTCCGGTGAATGTGCCAGTGCGATGGCGATCGAGCTCATACCTCGGGTTCTGCAAGACAAACTCAACTTTGAGTCCGGAACGGCAAAGGAAGTGGAACAGGCTCTGGATGAGGCAGTTCGCTTCGCCAACGCTCAGATTATCGCTCGAAGTGAAACCGACCCTGCCATGAAGAACATGGGTACGACAGCGGTCATCATGGTTCAGGTATCGGGAAAGTTTTACGCCGTAGGAGTTGGTGACAGTCGCATTTATCGACTTCGTGGTGACCACCTGGAACAGCTCACCCGGGATCATTCGATCACGCAGGCACTCCTTGATTCCGGGACAATCTCAGCAGAAGACGCGGTGAATCACCGCTATCGAAATGTTCTTTATCGCTACCTTGGCTGTCGCGATGGGGCTGCTGCAGAAGACATCCGGATGCTCGACCTGCAGGCGGGCGATCGGATTCTGCTCTGCAGCGACGGGCTCAACGACGGCCTTGCAGATCCGCAGATTCAGAAACTGCTGAAGTCAGCGTCGGATCCAGACTCCGCAGTGCAGACTCTTGTCAATGCGGCTCTTGAAGCCGGATCCCGTGACAACGTCACGGCGATGGTGGTTTTTGTGGACTGAGTTTCGGAACAAACGCGATGCCCGAACCGAATGTCCCCTCACGCGCGGGCAGTGCCACCTGCCCTGCCGGCACCGACATCGCCTACGCTGCGGAGTGTCTGAGATCCGGCGGTCTCGTCGGAATGCCTACAGAAACGGTATACGGACTGGCGGCAGCGGCCTTGCAGCCACGGGCGGTCGCAGCAGTCTTCGAAGTGAAGCGACGACCTCATTTCGACCCGCTCATCGTGCATTTGTCGGAATTTGACCAGCTACCGATGGTCGCAACAGACATTTCTGCTCAGGCGTACAGGCTCGCGGAGCATTTCTGGCCTGGTCCCCTCACCATGATCCTGCCGCGCACCACGGAGGTTCCGGATCTGGTAACCGCGGGGCTTCCCGGTGTAGGAGTCCGAATACCGGCCCACCCACTAGCCCGCCGACTGATCGCTGCAGCCGGGTTTCCGGTTGCGGCTCCCAGTGCCAATTTGTTCGGTGGGATGAGTCCCACAACAGCGGAGCATGTGAGCGATGGGCTGGGAGGCTTCATCGATTATGTACTGGATGGCGGCCCTTGTTCCATTGGCGTGGAATCAACCGTTGTTTCACTCATGGAAGATCGACCACTTCTGCTGCGTCACGGTGGACTTCCGCTGGAAGACCTGGAACGACTCATTGGTCCGATATCAGTAGCGGCCCTGAATCCTGACGCTGACAACAGTGCTCAGCCGGCCCCGGGCATGCTCTCCCGGCACTATGCTCCGCGAACACGGATGCAGTTGATTTCACCGGAAGCAGAGGCGCAGCCGGTCCCCGGAGCTCGATCAGTGCTGCTGACATGGGGAAATGCCCCGATTGCACCGGGATTTGACCGAATTCACAGCCTCGGGCCTGCCGAAGACCTGCGAATATGTGCGGCTGGATTTTTTGCAGCATTACGCATGCTCGACGCGCTGTCCCCTGATGTTATCATCGCGAGGCAGTTTGTGGATTTCGGACTGGGACGGGCGCTGAACGACCGTCTGCGACGTGGCTCCGCCGGATCCGAACCAAATCAGGCCCATTGAATTCCGTGATCTGTTGTTGTTCCGGGCGAACGTTCGTCAAACGGAAGCACTGCCAATTGCGAGCAAAACTATGCGAAACAACTCCAATCAACTCACACTGCTGTTGTTGCTGCTGTGTGGCCTGACAGTTTTACAGCGACAGCTTCCTCTGGGAACGCATAATCTCTCGGCCCTTGGGGCTCTGGCGATTGTTTCGGGGGCTTACTTCCGTCCCTTCTGGCTGGCACTGGCGTTTCCACTGGGAACCCGCTTCGTAACGGACTGCGTGTTGGAGTACCAGACGGGGTTTGGTTTCTACAGTTCATTGGGGTTTGATTACGCGGCCTATGGACTGATCACGCTGCTGTCCGGCTTCTGCCGTCCGCAGCAGTTTTGCAGGAATACACCGGCGGGACTCTTCGTCGGAGGGGCGGCCGGACTAGCCTCGGCAATGATCTTCTTTCTGATCAGCAACTTCGGAGCGTGGCTGTTACCGATGAACGGCCAGTATCTTTATCCGCAGACTCTGCAGGGATTGATGAGCTGTTATGCGAACGGCATTCCCTTCGCCCGTGGTACCTTTGGCGGCGATCTGCTGTTTGCCCCAATCTTTCTGCTTGCCGCGCAACTGTTTCTGAAGCCAGTCCCAAAGCTGCAGGAACCGTCAGTCCGCACAGTAGAATGAACAGAAAACCGGTTGCCCTGTCTGGGCAGCCAGGAGAAAACGATGGCTCGCCACGATCAACGCAGTCCGGATCAGATTCGTCCGGTAGTCATTCGCCGCGATTTCACAAGAACGGCCCTCGCCAGTGTGCTTTATGAATCCGGCAGTACGATGCTGCTGTGCACAGCGAGTGCAGAAAACTCTGTTCCTCCGTGGCGACGACCGAAGTCACCTGACGAACCTGCGTCGGGCTGGGTTACAGCTGAATACAATATGCTGCCCGGCAGTACATCCCCTCGTAAGCGGCGAGACCGCCAGAGTGTTGACGGCCGCACGACGGAAATCCAGCGCCTGATTGGCAGGAGTCTGCGTGCTGTTGTTGATTTTGACGCGTTGGGAGAACACACACTGACGATCGACTGCGATGTCCTGCAGGCAGATGGTGGTACTCGCACAGCGGCTGTCACAGCAGGTTATATCGCACTTGCTGCTGCGGTGCAGCGGCTGCAGCAGGACGGACGGATTCCCGGGGAGCATGTCGTGCTGAAGGATTCCGTTGCCGCAGTCAGCGTGGGTGTTGTCGATCACACGCCAGTACTGGACCTTGATTATCACGAGGACAGTCAGGCTGAAGTGGACATGAATATTGTGATGACCGGCAGTGGCCGATTCATTGAAGTTCAGGGAACGGCAGAGGGAGAACCGTTTGACACTGATATTCTGAACCGCCTGCTGGAACTTGGTCGAATTGGGATCAGCCAGTTGACGAAACTGCAGCGGGA
>JALRDR010000602.1 GCA_023262145.1 Planctomycetaceae bacterium
CATCTGCAGGAGCGGCCGTCTGCGAATTCTTGGTAGTGACGAAGCAGGTGCTCAGCGGCTGGTGTGGGACGACGGTGCACCATGGGAATTGACTGTACGAGTCCGCCGCAGCGTGAAGTCTGAGGGCTGGCAGGTGCTGGGGCTGCTGGCTCGGGGTGACGAGTCGCTGCAGCTGGCCGAAGTTCCACTCGTCCTGCCCGGCGGTTTCGTGATTGATGGCGATACGATTTCATTGCTGAATGACTTCGGTGCTCCCGAGTGGATCAAGATGCTGCAGGAGGACAGTCTGGAGGTACCGGAGACTGATCAGCACGACTTCGTTGATCAGCTGCTGGACATACCTTCGTTGCCGCGACTGGATCTGCCGAAGGAACTGCAGCTTGAGGAAGTGCGGTCTCAGCCGGAACCGCAGCTGCGAATTACAGCTCCACCGGTCACTCGCTGGCGAAATGATGCCCTGAATGCGGAGGTGATCTTCGACTACATGGGGACACCAGTATCCGGCAGCAGTGCTCGCTGGGCTGTGGTTCAGCGAGAAAGCAATCGCTGTATCATCCGTGATCGGGAGTTTGAAACCGAGTGCTGGGAGCATCTGCGAGAGAGTGGTTTTCGCCGTCGTCTTGGTGATCTGCGACAGTCGGTCAATGTGGAAATTACCCGCAGAGACCTGGGACGTGCAGTACGGGATCTGGTTGAACGTGGCTGGAACGTCTATGCGGAAGGCAATCGCGTTCGCCAGGCAGGCAGTCTTAAGTTTCGCGTCGCTACCAACCTTGACTGGTTCGATCTGCATACGGAGATTGATTTTGAAGGGCGCACCGTTTCATTTCCAGAACTGCTGCGAGCCCTTGAGCGGGGCGATTCGACGGTAAGACTGGACGATGGATCACTGGGCATTCTTCCTGAAGAGTGGCTGGAGCAGATTGGTGCAATTTCCGGCCTGGCAGTGGCAACCGAAGATGGATTGCGGTTCAACAATTCTCAGGCGGTGCTCCTTGACGCGCTGCTGGCAGCTCAGGATGACGTTGAACTGGATGCCGGATTTGAAGATTTGCGGGAGCGATTCCGCAGCTTCAGCGGGCTGGAGGAGGTTTCAGTTCCGGAGAGCTTCCGCGGTGAACTGAGAGCCTATCAGAAGGAAGGTCTGTCCTGGATGAAGTTTCTGGGAGACTTCAACTTCGGTGGATGCCTGGCGGACGACATGGGTCTTGGAAAGACGGTGCAGTTCGTTGCCATGCTGCTGCGGCGCATGCAGGAAGCAGAAGAGCCGCGACCGTCGCTGGTGGTTGTGCCCAGATCTCTGATGTTCAACTGGGTCAGCGAATGCGAACGATTTGCTCCATCAGTACGAGTTCTGGAATACACGGGGATTGAACGTGCCGGTCTGCGGGAAGAGTTCAACAGACACGATCTGGTACTGTCAACCTACGGAACCGTACGCCGTGACATTACAGTACTGAAGGACATTGAATTCGATTACGTGGTGCTTGATGAAGCGCAGACGATCAAGAATCCGGCGTCCCAGATCGCCAGAGCCTCACGACTGCTCAAAGCCCGCTTCCGTCTGGCGTTGAGTGGTACACCGATTGAGAATAACGCTGGCGATCTGTGGTCCATCTTTGAATTCCTCAATCCCGGCATGCTCGGACGCAGTTCCGCGTTTCGAACCCATCTGGCAGATCCCGAGAGCAGTGATTCACGGGAAATGGTTGCCAAGGGGTTGCGTCCGTTCATCCTTCGCCGCACCAAGAAACAGGTTGCAGCTGAACTCCCGGATCGACTCGAAGAGACCATCTTGTGTGAAATGGACACCGAACAGCGCCGCTTGTACGACGAACTCCGCGTCCACTATCGGGACTCACTGCTGGGACTTGTCCAGGAACAGGGGATTGCGAAGACTCGAATGCATGTTCTGGAAGCCCTGCTCAGACTGCGACAGGCAGCATGCCATCCGGCACTGCTCAATCGTGGCGACGAATCGGAGTCATTTGCCAAGCTGGATGTACTCATTCCACATCTGCAGGAGCTGATCGCAGAAGGGCACAAGGCACTCGTGTTCTCACAGTTCACGAGTATGCTGAGTATTGTGCGGGAACACCTTGATCGAAACGGTGTCAACTACGAGTACCTCGACGGAAAGACGCGTGACAGAAAGGCTCACGTTGATAACTTCC
>JALRDR010000692.1 GCA_023262145.1 Planctomycetaceae bacterium
GCATTTGTTCTGCTGCCGCCACTAAGCGTTGATATAGCCCACTTAGCGTTTTCCATCGTGATTGACGTTCCCGCACTGGAGTTGTTAATCACATCGAGATTCCTGATGATCCTGTCAGACAAAGCAACAGTCGCGGAACGGTTACGTTTGCCACGTCCGGGCCCAACACTCGAACCAGTCAGCTGTTCATCAACTTCAACGACAATCCAAATCTGGACGGAATCGGATTCGCACCTTTTGGCCGAGTGATTGAAGGCATGGTGAATATCGATTCGATCAACCCGGAGTACGGGGAATCACCACTTCAGCAACTCATCGAAGTGCAGGGAAACCGATATCTGCTGCAGAAGTTTCCGCGTCTGGACTACATCTCCAAAGCCCGTCTGGTCAGGAATGACACAGCCGCACCACAATCGGAGGAAAACTCCGAAGCCGAGCAGGCAGCGGCAGCATCGGAAGCCAAGTCCGAATCGAACTGAGTTTCAGATTCCGCTGGCGTAAATGCAGGTCGTCGCTGCAGGAATCCACTGCCGCAGGAATCCACTGCTGCAGGAATCCACTGCTGCAGGATCTATGACTCGCCGGCGACTGTGACGCGAAAAACCTGGTCGTATTCCGGATGTGCACTCCAGGCCCGCAGCATCTGCCTTTGCTGCTGCAAAGCTGCCGTCAGGACGGCTCAGGCCAGAATCTCATTCACAACCTGCCCGTAGACATCAGTCAGACGGAACTGCCGGCCGGCATGTGCGAAAGTCAGTTGCTCGTGATCAAGCCCCAGCAGGTGCAGCACAGTCGCGTGCAGATCATGCATATGGACACGCCCCTCAACGGCACGATGACCAATTTCGTCCGTGCATCCCCAGGAGAAGCCAGGACGAACACCGCCACCGGCAAGGAAAACCGTAAAGCCTCGTGGATTATGGTCGCGCCCATCATTGCTTTGTGAAAATGGGGTTCTGCCAAATTCGCCTCCCCACCACACAAGGGTATCTTCCAGCAGACCACGTTGCTTCAGATCGCGGAGCAGACCAGCCACAGGTTTATCGGTTGCTCGAGCATGCTCTTTGTGTCGCGGCATATTGGAGTGCTGGTCCCAACGTGGATTTGCGGAATTGTCTGCGTAGTTCACCTGAATAAACCGCACGCCGGATTCGGAAAGTCTTCGTGCCAGCAGACACTGCCGGCCAAACGCGTCAGTCGCCTCCTCACCGATCCCGTACATCTCTGCGGTGCTCTCAGTTTCCTGACTGAGATCAAACAATGGTGGAGCAACAGACTGCATCTGCCACGCAAGTTCCCATGACCTGAGTACGGCATCAGCAGCATCACGACCGGCAGACGATCGCGTTGCCTGAGCTTTGTTCAGTTGCTGTGTCAGCTCAAATCGTGCCGCAAGTTCCTGCGGCGACAGACGCGTGTTGCGGATATGTTCAATATTCATCCGGCTGACTGGTTCCGACGCTCTGCTGATTGGAGTCCCCTGGAATCGAGCCGGCAGGAATGCCTGCCCAAAGTTACGAGGTCCCCCGTTGCCTTCCGATGGCTGCAGCGAAATGAACCCGGGGAGATTCTGATTCTCACTGCCAAGTCCGTAGAGCACCCACGATCCGAGCGAAGGACGGACCTGCACAGTCGAACCGGTGTGCAGAAACAGCGTCGCCGGTCCATGTGCTACACCCTCTGTGTGCATACCCTGCAGAAAACACAGATCGTCGGTGAGTTCTCGAAGGTGCGGGAACAAATCCGACACAGGATGTCCGCACTGACCGCCGGGCCGAAAATTCCAGAGCGGCTTCATCAGCTTTCGCTGCGACACCTTCCCGAATGTACCAAACCGCACCCCGGTGAAATCAATGGACTGTTCGTGCCGCGCACGCAGCTCCGGCTTCCAGTCGAAACTGTCGACGTGACTGGGCCCACCCTGCATGAAGATAAAGATCATCCGCTTCGCGCGCGGCATATGATGCCGCAATGGCAGATGTGCTGAAGTTTCGTCTGACTCTGCGGCCGCCAGAGCATCAAATGCCAGCGATGCAAATCCACACCCGGCACCGCGCAACAGATCACGACGACCGGGCCTCCATGCAGCATCGCTCGAGGCAAGGTTCTGAGTGCGTAATGGCTGACAGAATTCCGGCATCACGGAAGAATCCTTCCGATGGAGTCAGAGAAAACAAAATACGCCAGACAGCAGAGATCGTCAGAACTCACGGCACTTTAGTGAATACCATGTTGATCTGAACCACGCCTGCAGTGGACAATATCGCCCGCAGCATGATTTTTCCAGAAGAACTCGGGGCAGACTGATTTGTTCATCGGCAACCATTCACCCGCAGCTTTGCCGGCCCTCCACCGTCCGGTTGCTCCGGTAGACTCCGAATTACCGATTTCATCCTCCCCGAATCTCTTCAACTGACTTCTCCCGCATCGGGTGGACGACTAAATTCCCTGACAGCAGGCCGTTCCATCCGGCGTCAACCTCGATTTTCTGACAGGCATCCTGCGTCCCTCCGCCCACCCGGGCAACTGCTCACACCACTTCACAACCAACCGCAGCAATCACCTTCCAGGGGATATTTCATGCCCGGTCTTCCGACGATTGAACGACTTTGCAGCAGCTGTTTGTGGTGCATCGGTCTGCTCCTTGTGGTCGGATCATCAACTGCAGCATTGGCAGATGAACCTGTGGCGACGGAAGTTCGGGCGGAATTGCAGCCGATTTATTTTGAGACAAAGGTCAGAGCGCTGCTGAAGGAGCATTGCTGGCATTGCCACGGTGAGGAAACAGAAATACGCGGCAATCTCGACGCCAGACTTGTACGACTGATGATCGCGGGTGGTGATTCCGGCCCTGCTGTTGTGCCGGGGGATCACGCAGCCAGTCTGTTGTATCAGCGAGCTGCTGACGGAGAAATGCCTCCGGGAGACAGTCGCCTTGCTGAGTCGGAACTGCAGCTCCTCGCTCGCTGGATTGACGCAGGTGCTCAGACTCAGACTGCTGAACCGACAACTGTCAGAACAGGTCTGTTGATTTCTGCAGCAGATCGTCTGCACTGGTCATTCCAGCCGATCCAGCGGCCGCAGGTTCCCGACATGCAGCATGACACTTCGCTGCAGAATCCGATTGACAGGTTTATCAGTCACCGCCTGCAGCAGGCTGGTCTGAGCTTCAGTTCTGTTGCCGACCGCCCAACTCTGCTCCGCCGCGTGTCAATGGACCTCACCGGTCTTCCTCCTGCACCGGAAGACCTGCAGCGTTACCTTGCTGACCAGTCACCCGAAGCGTGGAACACGGTCATCGACGAGTTGCTTCGTTCACCAGCTTACGGCGAACGCTGGGCGCGGCACTGGCTCGACGTCGCGGGCTATGCCGACAGTGACGGCTACACGCAGAAGGATCCCGAGCGTGCATGGAGCTGGAAGTATCGGGACTATGTCATCCGTTCGCTCAACAGCGATAAACCGCTGGATCAGTTCGTTCTCGAACAACTTGCAGGTGATGAATTACTGACGCCTCCGTTTGAGGGTCTGAATGAAGCACAGGCAGACCTGCTGACCGCCACCGGGTTTCTCCGCATGGCACCGGATGGCACCGGTGACGGTTCTGTTGATCAGCAGCAGGCACGCAATGACGTAATCGCGGAGACCATCAGGACCGTATCCACATCATTGCTGGGTCTGTCTGTTGGTTGTGCTCAGTGCCATGAGCATCGCTATGACCCGATCTCCCAGGAGGACTACTACCGGCTGCGTGCAATCATGGAGCCAGCATGGAATCCGGCCGAATGGCGCAATCCTGCAGCACGACTGGTCTCGCTGTGGTCCACCGAAACACGGGCCACCGCAGTGGCAGTACAGAAGGAGCTTGCCGACGTTACGGAGCGTCGCAACACTGAACTGGACGAACTTGTGCAGCAGACATTCGAACGTGAGCTGCAGAAACTTCCAGCCGACCGTCAACAGGCAGCACGGGACGCAAGAGCGACGGAGGCAAAGGAACGATCGGAAGCTCAGCAGGCGTTAATACGTGAATTTCCTTTTCTGAATGTAAGCC
>JALRDR010000858.1 GCA_023262145.1 Planctomycetaceae bacterium
GCGCGGGCCGCTGGAGCAGGTGACGCATGTTGCTGTCAGCGCCGTCTCTGGCATCGAGGGCGACGCGCGCGGCGTCAAGAAGGATCGTCAGGTGACGATTGTTTTCAGCGATGGCTGGCAGGCGGCGTGTCGCGATCTCAGTCGTTTGTCGCGCAACGTCCTGCCGAGGATTCGCCTGCTGAAAGAAAGCCTGCCAGTTGTGCGGCGAGCGGAGGCCCCGACGACAGATCGTCTGCGGCAGCCCATATAAGCAATCGCGGGGACCACGGAGACCCGAAAGCGTTCGATGAGACAGGGGCGATACTGTTAAAACACACGTTGTCCGTGGTCGGCAGAAGCAACTCAGACAGACAGTCCGTGGCGGATGAACCAGCCGCAACTGGTCCGGCGAAAAGCACTGCAGCATGGGTATCGCAGCCACACGGATGCCAGAGACCACACGGATGCCGGACAAATCGCGGCTGCGACCATCAGGGCCATTCGGCAAGCGGGCAAGTTCTGTTCCAGACACTCTTCCGCTGGCACACGGAAGGGTAAACAGGGCAGGGGGCGGCAATCAGCGGCGGCGATGATAACGAATCAGACTCCCGGGAGATCTGCTTTCCGCACCCACCACTGTGTCGCTTGCGGTGAACTCGAACCAGGACCAGATTTCTGCAGAGCTGATTTGCTTTGCAAAAAATGCATGGTAAGCACCGTTCCTGACAGTGATGACCCTGTACAGCTCACCATTTCGCTGAGTCCGTACGACCTGATAGAACTTGTTATCCGTTCGGATCGTGGAGGCATTATTGATCCCCAGAATCCAGATTCCGCTGTCGGAATACCAGTTGCCCAGCAGCGTTGTCGGAAATGGTACTGTCTGCCAGTTTGAGGCCTGCTCAGTGTTTTTCTCGGCAGGCAGCATTGGATCTGCCGGCTCTGGAGGCTGCTCAGTATTCGAAGGTGTTCGCAAAACTCGGTCGCCGGAATCGAAGGGGGCTGCCGGCTGATGCGATTCACCAGTCGCTCTTCGCCGCTGCCAGTAACCGCCGTTTCCCCAGTTGATGCGATCACTGCCGATCACAGTTCCGTGGACGATATCTGTGACTCGATTACCCTTCCGAAAGGTCATCCGCAGCCCGCGCCCCTGCAGCGTACCTGTACCGGTTTGCCACCATTTCAGAGATTTCGCATTCTGTCCTGTCGCGGTGACCTGCAATCCCGCCTGCCTGATCTCAATTTCTCCCTGGCTCGAACAGATCCATTGACCAGCCAGCTGGATTGGCTCTGAAGGAACAGCGAGATCAGGCGGCGGAAGCTTCGTGGCCCTCGACCGTGACGGACTGTAACGCGTCAGTGAGCGAACGTTCGTTACGAGCCGGGAATTCACGGATCGCCCCGGCGCTGGTGGGCAGGCAACGACCACCACCACGCCAATTACAACGACGGACAGCGAGTAGATCAACAGGGCGATGACCGGCAGACTCAGTGCAGGCGCAACGTTCGTCTGTTCATTACCGGAATGATGCAGATTCTCAGCCATGTCCTGTTCCCGACGAAACTTTCTGATCAAAGCGTTCCTGACCAATGCATCGAGGAGCGAAACGTGGGTGCTGACCGTGACCACAAGAGAGCAGGACTTCAGCTCCGGCGAACGATAAGTCAGGCGGGCAACCGTGAATGCTCACCGCAGGAACCAGTCCAGGCTCAGTCTCTCCGGGCCACTTCACCGGGTGATGGCCCATCGGTCACCGCTGCACATACACGCGTGATCTGCAACGAATGCCGCTGGCATTTTTCGTGTTTTTGACGGTTACTTCACCTTCTGAGTGCGTTCTGCACAAGCCGGCGTCTGAGGTTGCGCACGTGTCTGCAGCTATTCAAGGGGCAGACGGCGGCGAAAACCTGAACCTTTGAACACAGAACCGGTGTGAGCCTGACTGGCGTCGGGGAATGTTCGCGATCGCGCTTCAGCAGCCGCCTCGACAGGTGATCAGGATGCTTGTCCCTCGGTGCCGGACATGATGCGGGCGCCACTCTGTGCATCCAACCAGGATACTGCAGGCTGACGTGGGATCCGTGCGGGGCGGTGCGAGTTGACTTGGAAGCAGTGTTTTCGTCACATACAGACTGCATATTAACTGCCGGCAGGGCCTGCTGAGTTGGGTGACAGGATACTCAGAGCCGCTGGCTGCGAGGAGAGCACTGCCGGATGCAGGGATGGCAGTCATGGCTTTACGTGTGCATCCTTGATGCAGCATACCAAGATCGCGAACGCAGCAACGATGACACTTTGCGCTCGGGCTCGACAGGGGATGAACACAATGGCTTCCTGCGACTACTGCAACACTACCATTTTGTTTGGCGGTGTCCGGGATGGCGAACTTCGTTTTTGTAACGAGACGTGCCACCAGAACGCCTGCGTTGTCAGCGTTGCCGGGGCACTCCCGGAAGCGGATCTTTCTCTGCTGGTTGAGCAGGTTCACAGCGGACCTTGCCCAATATGCGAGGGCCCTGGCCCTGTCGACATCCACAGGGTCCATAAGGTCTGGTCGTTGCTCCTGATGTGTTCCTGCAGAAGTGATCCCTGTCTCTGCTGCCGTGCATGTGGCGCAAGGCGACAGACAGCAGCAATCCTGTATTCGCTGGCACTGGGCTGGTGGAGCCTGCCGTGGGGCCTGATCATGACACCGATACAGATTGGGCGAAACCTGTTGGGCATCGTTCAGGGGCCGAACCCGCTACAGCCATCCGACGCTCTCGACGAAGCCATCCGCCTGGATATTGCCGCAGGAATTCTGAACAGCCAGGCAGAAGCACAACCGCTGGACTGAACTCCGGCCAGTAACGTCGTCGACAGACGCGTTTGCCGCGATATGGTGCGGCTGCTCAGGCCGCCCCCCCGGAGGCGGGTGCGGAATTCCCCGGCGGAAGTTCATCAACGGGCTTCAGAATTTACTGTCCATGGGATACGAGTGACGCGAAGTCCTGTGAGCTGTCTGGTAATCTGCAGCGATTGATGTGGCGGCATCCGTTCAGCCTTGCACCGAATTGTCCGAAAGCAGCGAAATCATCATGGCACGATCCGGCGGTATCTATCTTTTCTGTCTGGTGGTTTCAGCTAGCGCAGTCTATTCAGACGACTGGCCGCAGTGGGGGGGACCTCAACGCGACTGTGTCTGGCATGAAACGGGAATTGTGGATCGATTTTCCACAGATGGACTGCTGCCCCGAGTCTGGTCAGTTCCGGTGGCGGAGGGCTATTCCGGTCCGGCCGTCGCAGATGGTCGCGTTTATGTGACAGACCGTGTTGCTGCTGAGCACCTGGAACGCGTTCATTGTTTCGATGCAGAG
The DNA here is from genome assembly GCA_023262145.1 of Planctomycetaceae bacterium. Lineage (GTDB taxonomy): Bacteria > Planctomycetota > Planctomycetia > Planctomycetales > Planctomycetaceae > SXXK01. Next base: position 3,337 of record JALRDR010000858.1, read on the forward strand.
ACCGGAAAGTCGCTCTGGAGCCACCAGTCTGAGGTTCGTTACACGGTCAGCTACCCCGCTGGTCCGCGAGCGACTCCGGTGATTCACGACGGACTCTGCTACACCATTGGTGCAGAAGGCCACATGTTCTGTTTCGCTGCGGCGGACGGAACAGTTCGCTGGTCGAAGGAGTTTCAGCGCGACTATCAGACGCAGTTGCCCGTCTGGGGGATGGCTTCATCACCGCTCGTTGACGGCGATCGTCTGATCACCCTGGTCGGCGGGGCAAAGGGAAGCCTGCTGGTGTGTTTCAACCGCCTGACCGGCGAGGAACTCTGGCGTTCTCTGGAAGACGAGCAGGTAGGCTATGGTCCGCCCATGATTTATGAGTTTGGCGGTCGTCGGCAACTGATCCTCTGGCATCCTGCCGCCGTCTCTTCAGTGGACCCGCAGACAGGCAAACTTATCTGGCAGCATGCGTGGCCAATTCGCTACGGGCTGACAATCCCGATGCCACGAAAACTGGATGATCGCCTGTTTCTGACGGCGTTTTATGACGGTCCCCTGATGCTCAGGGTATCAGCCAGTTCAGCAGAAGTAGTCTGGAAAGGGCAGGGCAGCAGTGAGCAGCAGACAGATGGACTGCACTCCATTATGCCTACTCCGGTTGTCGGCAATGATCATATTTTCGGGGTCTGCAGTTACGGTCAGTTGCGCTGTCTGAATACAAGCGACGGATCGCGAGTCTGGGAGACACTGGAAGCAACCGGCAGCGGACGCTGGTGGAACGCTTTCCTGGTTCCCAACGGGGATCGTATATTTCTGCACAATGAGCAGGGAGACCTGATCATTGCCAGGCTGACTGGCGACGGTTACGAGGAACTCAGCCGTGCAAAGCTTGTGGAACCAACTCGGCCAGTTCAGCGGCGGATGACCATCTGGTCGCATCCCGCATTTGCGATGCAGAGCGTATTCGCACGCAACGACAAGGAACTGGTTCGCGTCAATCTGGCACGCTGAAAATCTGCACGAGGCCGGTGCTGCGCTGGCTGCCGACTGATGCCGGATGATCCCGGTACAGGTATTGGCGATCAGCACAGTACTGCACTGCAGAGCACGGCACTGCAGTCCCGTCTCTCGACGTTCGCACCGCGGGCAGAATGTGGCATCGCAGTGCAGCCGCGTCAGCATCAGAATTCAGCGAATTGCCGAAAGCAGAAGAAACGGGACTTCCAGCGAGATTGTCTGCAGCTGCACCTGGCGGAAACCGGCCTCCTGCAGCCAGCACTGATACACGGCGGGATCGCGATAGGAACGGAAGAACAGGCTGGTTGGCAGATCCCCGTAACTCAGGGGCGCATCGCGTGCATCCCATTTCTGCCGTTCAAAGATGACAACACTGCCGCCTTCCGGCAGGGCCTTCCATGCCTTCCGGAACAGACCGGGAACAGCAGCGTCGGGCCAGTCCTGAAGCACGGACTTCCAGGTGATCAGATCGCTGTCAGCAGGGAGCGGTTCGGTATGCATGTTCCCCGCCATGAATTCAATGCGCTGACTTTCCGGTTCTGATCTGAGGTGCTGTCTGCCGACATGGCAAACAACAGGAAGATCCATCACAACCGCCCGCAGCTGCGGACAGCGGCGACAAATCTGCACCGCAAATTCGCCGCTGTTGCCGCCCAGATCAAGCATTTGTCGGTGTTTGCCGAAATCGTAGTAATCACAGCACGCGGGTCCCTCATAACGACTGAGCATGGTCGTCAGACGCATCCAGCGCGATGCGTGAAGGCAATTTTCCGGAGTCACTTCAAGGCACCGTCCATAGTCGAACATCCGGAACAGTCTGGCCTGCTGCTGGAACTCACTTTCAGAACGCAGCAGCTCCGGAAGTCGTTCGATAAAGTCACCGACCACCAGTTCGGCAAAGTCCAGTTTTACCTGCAGCAGATCTCGAAACCTGCAGCAGTCGCGGAAGCGATCGGTAAGAGAGACTTCACCGCCATTCATGCTGCAGATGCGATACTGCTGCAGAATCGACAGCAGGTATTCAGCCCCTTTTTCATCCAGCTGATCTGTCTCCTGCAGAGCAGACCGCTGAACATGCTGTTCCCGCAGCAGCCGGTCAATCCAGCCAACTCGAAATGCATGATTCAGCATGCGCGACGCCAATGCGTCACTGCTGAATTCCATCACACTCAGATACTCAGTTGACATCAACTCGTCCTGTCATACGGCGTCGCCCGACGGCAGCCGGAACCCTGCAGGAGGCATCATTACCGCAACGGGCCTGCATGTATCCACTCCAGCAGATCTTCATGCCGAGCAAGGTCTCTGGTGATCTCTTCATTACGGGCAGTCAGATTCCTCAGCATTGACTGCACGGCCTCCGGACCGGGATCATTCCGGAGCAGCGTAGCCGCGCGAGGCAGGCGTCCGGATCCGGCAAGAAACGCCTGGAGATTGACAGCAGCAGGAGCAAACATGGAGGTCTGCTCCACAATTCCGACAGCATCGTACAGGTCGAGCAACTCTGCGGATTCCTTTTCCAGCTGCCTCTGCTGCTCACCGGACCGAGCCGTGGATCGCAGCTGAAGTTCGTGGACAGCCAGCTCGCTTCGAATGGATGCCAGCATTGTGGAAACTCTGCTGTTGTATTCCCTTGCCACAGCGCGGCCGCCACGACGATCCGGAAACAACTCCAGCAGGATTTCCACCTGAGCCTGCAGAACGTGCAATTGCTGGTCGGACAGCAGACCAATGCGGGCCGCAGCAGGACCAATATGGATCTGATTTCCCTCCCAGAATTGCTTTCGACAGCCACTGTGATGGTCCAGTACGGACGGCACCAACGATTCCCCGATCACCTTCTGCATGAATGCATCGTCGGCAGCAGCGGCATGAAATGCATACAGATTCTCAGTCTGATCGACCAAAGGGACCGTCTTTTTCCAGCCATACTCCGTACCAGTCAGTCGATCAAAGGGCGGCACAGCGGCCTGATGACTGACTCTCTGTACGACAAAGCGGGCAGCCGCCCACGGCCATTCATTCCAGCAGGAATCATCGTCGGACGCGATGCAATTCAGGTAGAGATCTCCTTTAACAATTCCGTGACCTGCGACTTCGATCTGGGCAATTCCGCCGCCACCATCGGGAAATCTGCGGAGAATTTCCCCAGCAACTTCTTCGACACCACGACTGATCGCCTGCGACTTGAGCCACGAGAACAGTCGTCCGCTGTCACCGTGGAAACCATACACCCTCGCTGCTCCCAGTGGTGCATCACCGGAGAATGAGTGCGGAGCCTTGCCGGCGAGTGCGGCGGCCCAGTTTGGTGACCAGGCATGGAATGGTCGCAGCAATCTGCCCGCCTTGCGTTCACTCAGCCAGAGATAAAACAGCGGCTCCGCTGCCCAGGACAGCTGTTCCATTCCAAGGGGAACCCAGAAATCCCGTCCTTCGTGACTCCAGTCCGAGTACAAGGTTCCGAGTCGATAAGTTCCGGCGGATTCGCGGAGCAGATCGTATTCATCCAGTCCCAGCTGCAGCAATGTTCTGGTCAGTGAGGGAGTGCTGACAAATGCCGGCAACCGCTGACCATTGTCACCACCGGCAGAACACACCGTCAGTCTGACGAGGTCCTGCGGCAGCAGGTTCCGCAACATCAACGCCGCCAGCCAGGCATCGGCATCCCCCATGATCACGACGCGACGGGGCAGATCCGGCCCCGCAATCGGTCGCGTTCCCGTTTCTGATTCCATACCAGTTGTTCCCTCTTTCATCAGAGCGGTCCTGACACAATGTCATTACGACGCCGTCAACAATCTGAGGCGTATCGGTCTGAGGCATACGAACATGACCGCCGCCTCTGCCTCAGTGCGAAGAACGCGTCGCCACCAGGCACTCATAACGCAGACCTCCGCAGCGCTGCAGCCATGCGAGCGTCAGCGCGGAACGCACACCGGGATCCGTCGGAGCATTATCTTCACTACAATTATGCGGCAGCACGTGCAGCCATGTCGGAGCTGTCTGCAGAGTCAGGTCCCGACAATCAACATCCTGCCACGAATTACAGCTTTTCAGTAATTCATGCGTAGTTCCCTCACGGCAGAATGGATCCGGCCACGGTCCGAAACCGTCCGCCAGCAATGCTTCCGGCAGAAAATGGGGGGTTCCTGCAGGCGGAGCGAGAGAAAAATCCGTCAACAGGAGCCGACCGCCTGGCTTCAGCACACGAGCAGCTTCCTGCAGAAACACCCGACGCGACAAGAAATGAAACACAGCCTCGACGCAGAACACGACGTCAAAACTCGGACCGCTGAATGGCAGACGACAGGCGTCAGATTCACACCAGCGAAATACGTTGCCATTGACCGAATTGATCTGCTGACAGATCTCCAGCTGCCTGCGATCAATGTTCAGGCCGGTCAGAAACACTGCCTGTACCAGTGTATCAATCTGACGCAGCAGACCACCGAATCCGCAACCGACATCCAGAATGGAATCCGCCTCGGACAGACTGATCATGCCCAGCAGTTGCAGGTTCATGCGGTTCTGTGCCGTTTCGAAGTCCTCGCCGCTGACCTGCGTGACCTGTTCCGGCTCATCCCAGTAGCCGAGGTGTGCATGACGTCCGGTGAGTCCAGCATCGTACGCATCAATCAGTCGACTGAAGTAAGCAGGCCTTCGCGATTCACTGTGATTGCTCATCTTATCCCCAGCAGTAAACGGCATCACGATCAAGGGCCCGGGACATGAAACTGCATGCCACCCAGCGACTTTGTTTTCCCACAACCGGCGTCACCTCATGTACGTACCTGCCAGAGTCCACGATCACCACATCGCCTGCAGCTGATGGAATCTCTGCAGCAGCAACGCCACTGAGATCCCCTTTTCCAGCGCTGGCACCGGAATTGAATTCGCTCTCTGCACTCTCAATGACTCGGTCATAGATCTTCAGGCAACCTCCGTTCTCTGCCGGTGCAATCATCAGAACAGCCGAATACATGTGATTGCCAACCAGAGTTGACAGGTGGTCGTACGTCAATCGCACACGTTGTTCATTATCGCAGTGCGGCGGGATATAGCCGCCCTCAGCGTGCTCTCGCACTGTTATCCCCATGTACTCAGTGCCCGGAACTGGCCCGGGGGCAGGTCGGTAGGGGCGTTGCCCGTCCAGCTGCGACAGCACTTCAAAGAGCCTCTGCAGCAGGTTCATTTCGCCGGGCATCAGCTCCTGAAGGCACTGATGAAACTGCTCCGCTTCGGCAAAATAGCTATCAGGATTCGTCCCCATCAGATTCAGGTTACGCCCGTAGAACCACGACCGAAATTGTTCGGGGAACGATGTCCTGAGCAGGCGGTCGCTGCCGCCCTGCAGACGGTGAGTCAGAGCGTGCATCTGCTCACCGGAAAAAACGCTGCGTACATGAATCCCGGTCAGCCTGTGGGTCCGCAAGGCTTCGATGGCATCCGGAAACTGATGCGAGTCGGCAGCAGCAAGTCGCAGCAATCGGAAAAAGGGAGCGGGTGATCCGATCAGTTCAGCCGCCGTCAGCGTGTTGGAGTTGCTCATCACTGCTTCATCCGTTTGTCAGACCATTGATGCACAGCCGGTGGCGGAAAGACCCAGAAATACTCCCCGGACCTGCCACCACTGCGTTCTGCCTCCCGGTTCAGAAACTCACACTCCCGCACGATCTCTGCGTCGCTCCAGCCCAGACACGATTCCACCTTGAGGGTGAATGGATTAAACACAAGTGCATGTTCCGGCGGAGAACGAACCATCAGCGCCGAAGGCAGAACGCAGCAGTGATACACCCGGAGGGCACACGGGTATGAGCGAGCTCTTGAAAAACTCTCCCGGAATTTATGCGGTGAATCGCCGGGGAGTCCCATGATAATCTCAATCGCCACATGTGCGATATCGGTCAGTGATCGCACGTTTGCATCGAAACGCTCTTCTTCATAGCGACGTTCCACATTTGCCAGCACACTGTTATCGAATGACTGGAGCCCAATCCCCACCAGCGGTTCACCGATATTCTCCAGGAATTTCAGGTGTTCATCACGGATTTTTGCCGGATATACCTCACAGATCAGCTTGCGTTCCCTGAAGAACCCCGTTTGCTGTGCAGCGAGGTCCAGTTCCCTGAATGCGCGGCCGTTCAGGTTCAGCCCGGCATCCACCAGCAGTGTCCCGTTGCAGTTGTTCCGAGCCATCGCCTCCAGCTCAGTACTGATATTCTCTGCGCTGCTGACGCGATCCGGGGATTCAAGAGTTCCCCATTCACAGAAGGTACAGGTGAATGGACAACCGCGGTAAGTCTGCAGAACTCCCAGCCCTCCCCGTGGAACGAGCCCCAGCGAATAAGGAGACGGGAGCAGATTCAGGTCCGAGAGGGGGCGTTGCGGGCTGTTGTACCATGTCAGACCGTTCCAGACGGCAACGCCATTGACGCCGGCGATGTTTTCGCGGCAACGCTCCTGCAGTAGTACCAGCTCCAGCATTGTCTGTTCGCCTTCGCCAATGACCAGTGCATCCACCACCCGCCTGGTTGCGTCATAGACCGACAGGTCAAACATTGCCGGCTGAGCGGAAGGCCCGCCGAAGACAATTGTCAGTTCCGGGTCCGACTGCCTCAGCTGCACAGCGACTTGCGCGAAAAGCGGAAACGACCAGAGATAGGCAGAAAACGCAACGAAATCCGGCTGCTGTTCAATGATCGCATCATGCAGCTCATCTGCATCGGCCTGATACAGGTCAAACGTGAAGACACTCAACCCGTCAGCGT
>JALRDR010000930.1 GCA_023262145.1 Planctomycetaceae bacterium
GCCTTGCGGGGGGCCTTTTCGCCTGCCGCCTTTTTCGCAGCCGGGCCTTTTTTGGCCGCAGGCGCCTTGGTGGATTTGGCTGCGGCCTTGCCGAACGGCGTCTTCTTGGCGGCCGCCTTGCGTGCCGGGTACTTGCTCTCGCGCGGGAAACTCCATGATGATACCGGGGTCCGGTACGTCCTGCGGATTGTCGATCACCATGGTGTTGCCGTCGCGGGTGAGTATTTCGTAGGTCACGTTGGGAGCCGTCTGGATCAGATCCATGTTCTGCTCCCCTTCCAGACGCTGCTGGATGATCTCCATATGCAGCATGCCCAGAAATCCGCAGCGAAAACCGAAGCCGAGGGCGTCGGAAGTTTCCGGCTGGAAAGAGAAGCTGGAGTCGTTCATGGCCAGCTTGGAGAGCTCGTCGCGCAGGTTTTCAAAATCCGTGGCTTCGATGGGGTACATACCGCAGAACACCATCTGTTTGGGCTTCTGGTAGCCAGGCAGCGGCGAGCTCACAGGGTGTTCATTGTGTGTGACTGTATCGCCCACAGTGACTTTGCTGAGTTCCTTCAGACCGGTGAGGATGTAGCCGACCTGCCCTGCTGTGAGTTCGTCACAGGCTTTCATTCCGGGCCGAAACTGGCCCAGTTCAAGCACATCACAGATCATTTCTTCTCGCATGAAGCGAATGCGATCACCTCTGCGGAGCGTGCCGTCGAACACACGCACATAAGTAATGACGCCGCGGTAATTGTCGTACTTGCTGTCGAAGACGAGCGCTTTGAGCGGCTGATCCGGCTTTCCAGATGGGCACGGGGTGCGTGCGATGATCGCTTCGAAGACGGATTCAATGTTCATTCCCGCCTTGGCACTCACGCGCAGAGCATCCGTGGCGTCGAGGCCAAGCACGTTCTCCACTTCTTCCAGCACTTCGTCGATGCGTGTGACCGGCAGGTCGATCTTGTTGACAACCGGAATGATTTCCAGATTGGCTTCGATAGCGGCGTAAGCGTTGGCAACAGTCTGCGCCTGTACTCCCTGAAATGCGTCCACCAGCAACAGCGCGCCCTCGCAGGCCGTGAGACTGCGGCTGACTTCGTAGTGGAAGTCGACGTGTCCGGGTGTGTCAATCAGGTTCAGTTCATAAATGTCGCCCTGATGCTTCCAGTTGATTGTCACAGAGCGGGCTTTGACAGTGATGCCGCGCTCGCGTTCGATGTCCAGATCGTCAAGGATCTGCTGGCGGAATTCCCGCTGAGTGATCGTGCCGCTCTTCAGCAGCAACTGATCTGCGAGCGTGCTCTTCCCGTGGTCGATGTGAGCGATGATGCTGAAGTTGCGTATGAACCTGGGATCCATCGTGCAGCTTTTGAAGAAGGTGACTGGGAAAACGTGTTGACAATTTCGGCAGGGAGCCAGCAGGTCAGTTCCAGGACTGCAGCGTAATACCGCGGGCGACCAGAGTTCGGGAGATGATGCCGGTTCCGGAACCTGGAACCCGGGGCTGCTGCCGAGGTACGGACACCCCTGCGATCATCCGTCAGAATGATAGCGACGGGACTGCTTCGACGGACAGACTGAAGAGTTCGGCAAGTTGCTTTCCCGTGGTCAGCAACGGCAGCACCTGTTGCGGCAACGGGAAAATGCACTCCATCTGCGTTGCGCAAAAAAAGGGCCGACGGACTGCAGCCGTCGGCTCTTTCTGTGCCGTTTGCTGTGTACAGGACAACGATCAGCGTGACATGAATACCACAACCGGGCCGACATCAACCTTGAGGCTCACGTCGTCAATTGTTGGCAGAGCAGTGATCACGATCTTCATGTTTTCGCGATCGACAGCGAGCCATTCGGCGTCTACCGAGGAGCTTTCGATGTTGCTGTACAGCTTGCGAACGTTGGGCCGATTGCGGAGGGTAATCACATCACCCGGGCGGACCATCATTCCCGGCTTGTTGACGGTCTTGCCGTTCAGCTGGAAATGGCGATGCACGACACCCTGGCGAGCCTGTGGGCGGGTGAGCGTAAAACCGGCACGGCGAACAACATTGTCCAGACGACGCTCGCAGAGCAGCAGGAGGGCCGTTCCGGTGTTGCCGCGGGTGCGCTTGGCAATGTCGAAATAGCGGAACAGCTGACGGTCGCGGAGACCGTAATAGAATTTGATCTTCTGCTTTTCGATCAGCGCTGCCCCGTAGTTGGTCAGCTTGCGA
>JALRDR010001016.1 GCA_023262145.1 Planctomycetaceae bacterium
CACCCCGTGGAGGTGCGGCACCGTCGCGTTCGCCGCGAGCTGGAGCGGCACCGTCGCGTTCGCCGCGAGCAGGAGCGGCACCGTCGCGTTCGCCACGAGCAGGTGCGGCACCGTCGCGTTCGCCGCGAGCAGGAGCGGCACCGTCGCGAGTACCGCGTGCAGCAGCCTGCTCTCGCTCGCTCTCGCCACGAGGTCGCGCCGCCCCACCACTTTGCTGGATCTGCTGACGCAGGGAAGCCAACTCGCGCTGTAGTTGCTGAATCATCTGCAATAACGCGGCCTCACGATCTGTCTGAGGCTGAAACCCGCGGACAATCTCGGCTCCGGCGGTGCCAGATTCGCGTCCACCGCGAGTACCCTCCGCAGAACGCCGGGCGCCAGCGTCACCCTCCGCAGAACGCCGAACACCAGCGTCACCTTCTGCAGAACGCCGAACACCTGCATCACCCTCCGCAGAACGCCGTGCACCTGCATCACCCTCTGCAGAACGCCGTGCACCTGCGTCACCCTCCGCAGAACGCCGAACACCTGCGTCACCCTCTGCGGAACGCCGAGCGCCTGCGTCACCCTCTGCAGAACGCCGCGACTCTTCCTGAGCCCACGCATTGCCGCCACTACAGGCCACTACAACGCAGACCATGGCAACCATCATACGCCAAACAAATGGAACAGATTGTTTCGCTCGTGGAGTTCCACACGCACTCAAATGCACAAACCGTCTCATTGCTGAGGCTCCTTAAAAGCCGGATCAAAAAAGTCAACTTTTCTTACAGCCGGCGACAAATGGTTCTTATGCCATTTGCGCAGGATTCCTGCAGGCGTTTCTTTCCAGATGCTACCAGACAGCGTTTTGCTCTTTTTTCGCGTTCACGCTCACTGCGTGGGTGTTCTTCCCGACTCTGAAGCCGGGAATCTTCATCCCAGCGACTGCTCAGAACCACACGATCAGTTGCCGCAGCAGGAACCGGCAGCTAGCGCGAATGCCGCAGGAGCGGTCCGGTATGCGATCCCGTCAGATAGCCCGCTGCAATCTCGCACCGTGTCGCATTCCTGAAGCGTGCCGCCAGATGATAACAAGACACTCCCCCGAAACGGCAGTCAACACCAGCAACTCCACGCAGCGGCAGTGCCTCAATCAGTCACAAAGCGGACAGATCAGCACCGCATCTGCGTTCATCTTCCAGGACATGCATCTGAAGCAGGCCCCGATCAAGCCGATGTCGCGAAAATAACTCGGGGTTCCCGCTCCTGACACCCACCCGGAAGTTGTCGCACGCTCCCCGATTTCCCGGATCACCATCTCACAGCCGTCGTACGTAATGAATCTGCTGGCCAGCCTCCTCGAATCCACAGGAAGGATACAGGTGCTGGCCGATCGGGTTATTGGCCATCGTCTCAATCATCACGAATTCCATACCCTCCGCGCGCAGATACTCCAGCGCATGTTCGATCAGCTGGCGACCGATGCCCGCCCCACGCTCGCAGGCGTCCACCGCCAGATTCGGAATGCGGCCCTTGCTGGCCTCGCGATCAACGCGAGTTGAAATATATCCCGCAATACGGCCATCGATCTCAGCGACAAAGACCCCGGCAGGATTCGCCACCACATCCTCATCCACATGTCGAGCTTTTCGCCACCGCCAGTCGTGTCCACCCACTATCCCGATGGCTCGCTCGACGTTCTGATCAATCGCAATCCCGTCGAACCCATCGACTGTAATTCGTCGCAGCTCTTCCAGATCTGCCGCTTCAA
>JALRDR010001198.1 GCA_023262145.1 Planctomycetaceae bacterium
GCGAAACAACGGTGACAAACGAGCATCCCCGGATATGGAGGTGCGATTACTCCGCCGCCGGTTTGAGGATTGGTGTGTCAAATCCCTGGATATCGTCGGGCCGGGCGTCGGTTACAGAAGGCTTGAAGCTGAAGGTCGAGGGGTTGTACGGACCAACAAAGGACACGTCTGCCCTGGCGGTAATGGTGTCCTCCATTCCCATACACCAAAGCGTGGCATTGATCAGCATTCGTCGCACACCTTCGCTGACGATGTCTTCTGATGCGCCCTGTGTGGTGCAGAATGCACGTCCCTGCGGACCGCCGTGGAAGGAGTATTCCCGAATCCACGCCGCGGGCTGTGGAACTTTGCCTTCCAGTGGGCCAGCCCCGACTTCCATCGAATCGAGCACCTGATTGGTGGCGAGGATGGTGGAGTTCGGCATGGGCACCGCTGAGTAAGCTCCGGCCATTGCATGCATGTTCTGCACGCCCCGCATGATCGGGTGTTGCGCCTGTTCCGAAACAACATGCATCGCGGTGGCATATTTATGGTTGTTGCCGTAGTGCCCTGCCCCAAGGCTGGGATTCCATGTTTCCCCCAGAACCTGACGACCAAACCCACCCACAAAATCCTCCCCGCCATGGTTGTAGTTGTGGTAGGAGTATCTGCCCTGCAGTCCGTTGAACGCGTGTGTGGTGGTGCGGAGTCCTATGACCGGCTTGCCCTGCTTCAGATAAGCCTCAAATTTTTCCATCCAGGCGTCGTCGGGTGCCACAAATCGCAGGAACAGAAACAGCATGTCGGCGTCGTCAATTTCCTCGATTCCGGGGATTCGACTGGAACCCTGTTTAATGATCCCATCTTCGGTCTGGCCAAACAGCACCGTGCAACGGAAGCCGTATCGCTTTGCCAGAATTCTGGCGATTGCAGGACAGGTCTCTTCACCTCGATACTCGTGGTCGGAGGCAATGAACAGGATGTGCTTGCCTTTTCCCGGGCCAGAATCTCCCTCATAGACCACACGATCTGCGGCGGCAGCCAACGATGAAAACAACAGCAATGACAGGGCAATTGATCGCAGGATGCAGAGTCTCATGGAAACGGCCTGAAGCAGGAGTTGGCGGGTTGCTGCTGTGGAGCGTCGGTTGCTGCCAACAGAAGCAGCCCTGCGGGCTCCGCAGCGATTGAGTGTTCAGAGTGGCGGAATTGCCGCGGGTTGTCAACAGGTCAGCCCCGCGCGATTCGTGCAGTGCAAGGCATCTGTGGCTCAAATTCACCAGCGGGCGACTGCTTTGGTTCCATGCCGTTTCGCAAATGCCGGAAGAACGAATCATCGGTGACATCAGTGCGGCGATACCACCACTTCAAAGTCCCGGCCGCGGACGCGTCGCAATTCTTCGTGGAGCACAGGTATTCGAGGATCGGGGGCAACGGATATTGCCCACTCAATCCCGTTATCGGCGACCAGCATTCCATATCGCTGCAGCCCGCTAAGAATGGCCCGGACCGGCGGTGAAAAGCCACTGACATCAAAATCGCTGCGCAGCCGAATACGTTCGCCCATGCGCGGCAGATCCGCATCATTGAGCCGGCTGGCAAAGTGCGTAGCCGGGTACACATATGCACGACGACTGCGGCGGACAGTGACCCGCAGGGCATGATCAATGACGCCGCGCTGAAGTTCGTCATACCTGACGACGGCCGGAAAGATGGGCAGTCCTGCCGCATCAGCGGATGTCCAGCCCTCGGGGCGCAACGCGTTTGAGCTGAGGTCGAAGACAGATGCCTGTCCGGCAGCCCAGCCGTTTTCAGTGCGACCGAACGTGAAGAATTCATAGAGCCGATGGTTGAGGGGATCGACAACAATGGCATGACGATCACCTTCATACCGGGATGGACGCTGCTGAACCTGCTGCAACAATTGCTGCGGCTGCCCGTTTCGCTGATAACCAACCGGCCAGCCTTCAATGGGGATCGCATC
>JALRDR010001201.1 GCA_023262145.1 Planctomycetaceae bacterium
GCTCCTCCTGCATTGAGGGATATTGCAGACGATGGCAGAGCATGAAGCGATCAAGCTGTGCTTCAGGGAGTTCAAAAGTTCCCGCCTGCTCCACGGGATTCTGGGTTGCGATTACCAGAAAGGGAGCTGGCAGACGAAAGGTCTCATCGCCGATGGTGACCTTGCGTTCCTGCATTGCTTCAAGGAGTGCACCCTGAACTCGCGGTGCTGCACGGTTGATTTCGTCGGCCAGGAGCAGGTTTGTAAAGACCGGCCCGGTCCGCGTTCGAAATTCGCCGGTACGCTGGTCAAGAATTTCGGCACCAAGAATGTCTGCTGGCAGCAGATCGATGGTGAACTGAATTCGGGCAAAGTTGAGAGCAACACACCGTGACAGCACGGATACAAGAAGCGTTTTGGCAAGGCCTGGCACTCCCTGGAGCAGCAGGTGGCCGCCGGTCAGCAGGGCAATCAGCGTACGTTCAACAACGACATCCTGCCCAACAACGACTTTTCCGACCTGAGCGCGGACGTCAGAAAGGAACTGCCGCACGGAAGCGACAGCCTCTGACGATGATTCTGAACTCATGCCACAGGTTCTCCGAAGGACTGTCGCTGGAATACCCCGGGATTGCATGTGCGACGACAGGCTGCAAAGTACTCACACTCACTCTGTCTGACGCTCAGATGCACGATGCTGCATCAGGTCAGTTCCAGAAAGCCATTGAATGTCTCGGGGTCTCTGGAAGGCGGAGTGTAGTGGAGGGGGCAGGGAATTGCGAATCTGCTGATCGCCATCAACGCAGTGGGAGGCGAAGAAATTGCCACGGGGGCGGAGAGGACTCGCGGAGGGTGTTCAGGCTGGAGAAAATGACATTAACGCTGCAACAGACTGTCAGGACTGCTGTTCGCTGGTTGATTCGCGTCGAATCGCATCGTAGACCTCTTCGCGATGCACGGAGACATCACGTGGGGCCTCAATACCAAGGCGTACCTTGTCGCCACGAATCTCGATAACCATCAGCTTGATGGAATCTCCGATGACAATCTTCTCATCTTTTTTGCGGCTAAGTACCAACATGGCGGCCAGTCCCTGGTGAATCTTCTTCGTGAATCTTTGCCTGCGGTGTTTTTGCTTCTGAGCGGTATCACACCTGGTTCCAAACGCACAGGCAAGCACTTGTGCAAAAGGAGGTCAGTGCAACCAGCACCGCTTCATGGCACCTGAGGAAGTGACCTCCCCCGGGTTCTCTGCAACGAAAAACTCTGATTGCCCACGTGGGCAGTGAAAGTCCTGTAGG
>JALRDR010001204.1 GCA_023262145.1 Planctomycetaceae bacterium
CTTCGGGGAAGTTGTCCACGGCTTCCTGGTAACGTTTGTGATTCGCTTCAGCCTGCAGTTTCGCGTCATGATAGGCTTTGGTAGTCCTGAATTCGGCTGCCGACGGCGGACGGAAATCATACATCAGCGATTTGCCGCCCCAGGAGGTCTTGATGAGCAGAATCGGACCGTCGATCTTCTCTGCGATCCGTAGTCCAAAACCGTATTCCGGGCCGATCTTGACATCGTCGCCGCCGTAACCAATTCCCAGTTGACCGTCTCGAACATTGCGATCGGCAATTGAAGAAATGTAGACGCGGTCAGAAACGGCACAGGCGTCCAGCACCGTCTGTTTCCAGGCTTCATCAGCCTTCAGCAGTTCGTCGACCTGCGCCTGGACAGCTGTCTTTTCCGGACCATCAGCCATTGCCTTGATCCTGTCCATGGAAATGCCGCCGCTGAGTTCATCAAGCCGGCGAGCCCTGATGAGCTGCTGCTCAATCGCAGCGCCGATGTCGGCGTTCCCGAAAACCATCTGAGTCAGCGCCTTGTCTTCCGGTCTGTCAGTCTTGTACAGGGTTGCGATCGTGTGGGCTCGAGCATGTCCGACGGTGTTGGATTGCCCGGCAAGAATGAACACATGAAGCTTTTCGGTTGCTGAAACAGAGCCGACGATCGAGGCGCAGATGCAGCCGCTGACCACGATTGACAGGGCCCTGAAAACGCTGAGTCTCATGTTGTCGTTTCCTTTCGTTACGCACTGATGGAGATGACCGGGAAGGAGCAATTTCGATCCGCCCCATCGACGCATTGCAAGATGTGGTCTGCAGCCATCTGCAGAATCTGAGCCAGCGTCAGCGCGACTTTCTCAAATGCTGATCGCCAATTCTTCTATCTTGCGGCCTGGTTACTGTGGGAAGATTCCCAATCGGAATGTGAGCAGGGCCGCAATTCCATTCTGGAGTATAGTAAGTCCGCCCGTCTGCCGTCGACCTGCTGAATAGTGTTGGTGTTTGCGGCATGGTTCCTCAGTGATCATCGCGTGGTCGTCGACCTGACGCCCTTCCTTGCCGGTGCTGTCGACGTGGAGCTGGAATACTGGGTGAGCATTACGGGTGACGAAAAGCTCAATTTCACTCAGATCGGTCGGACTGTTCCAAAGCTGCGTGGCAGAAAAGTATTTCAGTTTGAGGCAGTCACCGAGTCAGGAAGTGTGTCACCGCGTCAGGACACGCCCCTTCCAGAGAGCTACAGCAACAGTCGACTGGGATTTCGAGTGCAGGCTGAACTGCCTGCGGACGAGCGCTGACAGCCCGGGTGCGTGCACGGTCATGGTATTCG
>JALRDR010000124.1 GCA_023262145.1 Planctomycetaceae bacterium
GCAGATCCGGATAGGAAGTATTGTCGCCGGCGTCGATTGCTGCACTCCCTGCGACAAGTGCATTGACGCCAAGCCCGTTGCCGAGAGCGTAAGTCAGTCCTGTGGATGCGTCTGGCAATGTCGCCCCGTCACGACCGAACGTATCCGTGGTCAGCAGCCCGGCTGTTGCTCCGACAGTAAACTCTTCGTCGAGTACCTGAATACGGTTGTGGCCGAGGCTGAGCACTCGACCAAAGAAGTCGAGAGATGCGGAGTCACTGGTGCCCGGGACGATGGCATCGGTTGTGTTGCGTTCGAGCAGCGAGTTGCCGATTGAAATTGAGTCGGCAGTTTCACTATTCAGTCCGCCACCACGGGAGCCGGATTCATTGTCAGCGATGGTGGCATTCCAGAGCGTTGCCGTTCCGGAAGCTTCGCCGTAGATCGCTCCACCGCGGGAAGCTGCGTAGTTGGATGACAGAGTTGAGCTGGAGAGCTGAACGTCACCGAGGTTATTGATCGCGCCACCACGTGAACCAGCGGTGTTGGACACGATTGAAACGGCCGTGCCAGTGATTGTACCGAGGTTGTAGATTCCACCACCCTGATTGCCTGCGTTGTTGTCACGGATATTCACATTCCGCAGGATCAGTTCCCCTTCGTTGAAGATCCCGGCGCCGTCGAAGGCAAAGCCGTTCTGCAGCGTCAGATTCTCCAGCGTCAGAGATGCTCCCGGGTGGACGTGGAACAGGCGGTCCAGGGCGTCGCCATCAATAATCGTGCTGGCCGGCCCCGCACCGCGAATGATCAGGTTACCAAGGATGTCCAGGTCACCAGTTGCCGCATCATCTTCAAATCGGCCTGCAATGCTCAGCTGGTAGGTGTTCGCCGCCAGCGTGATGACATCGTCACCGGCAGACGCGTTGCTCTCCATGACGGCAGCACGCAGTGTGACAGCACCACCGATTGTTGCTGTGATCCCGTCTCCGGGATAAGTATCCGGCAGGTCGCCGACATCAGGCGTGAAGGTATCTGCAACCCAGACATCAGATTTCGTACCGACAACAACTCCCCCAGCGTCTCGCAGGACGAGTCGATTGTTTTCGATGTCGCGGATGTCTGAGTTCTCGGAGGTCAGAGTCAGTTCGTACTGCCCATCCTCAGCCGTCAGGCCTGACAGATCAATCGTATACTGCCACGCTGACAGAGCTTCAACGGTCAGCGTATCCATCGCGATGACGTTGCCATCGAGGGTCAGCGTGAAGTCTTCAATATCCACTCCGGTAACGTCTTCGGTGAACGTAATCGTTACTACTCCGGCAGAAACGGAACGCGGGTCCGGAGAAACCGGCCCGATGCTTTCAACGTCCGGGCTGCCGGGCTTGGAACCACCTTCGTTGGTGCTGCCGCCGCCGCCACCGCCACCACCACCACCGGGATTACCGCCGCCGCCACCACCACCACCACCACCGCCACCCGGGAGTGTCAATGCCGGAGCGTCGATGGAAAGGTCGTAGCTGCGAACAGTTCCGTAATTGAAGGACTTGCCTGCGAGTGCGAATCCGACGTTCTCGAATTCTTCGCTCAGAATCTCAATGATGTAATCTCGACCTTCAACGACCGGCACACTGATGGCTCCATTACTTCCGGCTGCCACTGTCGAGTAGGATGTGGTGCCATTGACGTTCCGCACCATTGCGATTTCTTCAGTCTGTCCATCGGGATCGATCTCGTAGATCATGAACTCCAGATCTGCACCAATGGCGTCAGTGGCTGCCAGCTGAACAGCAAGATTCCCACTGCCACCGGCTGTGAATCTGTAGTAGTCACGGTTTGACTTGTGATGAATGTTCAGCAGGCCATTTTCGGCAAGTGCATTGACAGAGAAGCCGGCACCGGCAACGACTCCAAGCCGAGTCGCACCGACGAAGCTGTTGTTGTTTTCGAGGCTGTCAGGAGCAACCGGATCTTCACCGGCCAGCACGTTGAAAATGTCACCACGCTGCAGGGAGTAGGGGGTCGCGCCAGTAAACCCCGGGATATCAACCCCGGTGTCCCACTGAAAATCCCAGAACCCAAACGGGTTCACGGAGCTGGCCCCGGCATCGTTCACGACTTCATCGAAGAATGTACTGAAGCCCTGCGTTCCGGTTGTCTGAGTGAATCCATCAAATTCAAAGTCGGATTCCACACGCCATGTTGGCGTCCCGGTGCCATCGTAGGACCAGAACGGCATGGCAGCGAAAATCGCTCCGTCATCCTGAATCATCGCATCTGATCCGGGAATATCCCCGACGCTGTTGAATACCGAGCCGATGGTGCGGGTCAGATTGCGGGGACGACTGACATTGTTCCAGTGTCCGTCAGGGTTCAGATTTCCATGGTTGTGGTTTGGCGGACTTGTGGAACTTCCACCACGGGACTTGAATTCCGGCTCGGCATTATCGAGATACGAAAATCCATTGAGGACATCGAGTGCCGTACCTGTGTTGCCACGGAACGAAAGGTCAAATCTGGACAGCGGATCGCGGATTAATCCAGCAACGAAGTCGGGGGTGTCATTAACATCGAAGTTAACACCTGACTGCGCGGGCATCTGCGAGACGAAGGAGTCAAAGTAGACCTCAGCACCATAGTTTCCGTCGAAGTGGTTGGACCAGATCTCTGCATCCACTCCGGACTGGCCTAGTTCCAGCTCCGTCAACGCTGTTGGAATGAAGCCAACAGAATCGGCGTTGCCGACGCGGATCACAAGGCCACCCAGGGTTCCCGGGATCAGAGTTTCTCCCGGGCCCCAGTCCTTGCTGGCCACGCCCGATGCGTCGTTCTGGCCAAACTCAAACCAGGTAGTCACTCGAGAGACGGCGTCTGCCGTACCGTTGGACTGAATCAGATTGTCCTGCACCCGCAGTTCAATGTTCGGATTTGGTACATTGCTGCCAGTAAGATCGACGGCAAGCGGATCATCAGAGCCGGTCTGCAGCTGGTCCGGCGATGCGGTATTCATGACGTAGATTCCCTCCATGCCGTTGGAGAGCACGTCATTATTGCGGATCAGGACAAAGGTGTCCTCCTGTTGACGATTGAGAATATCGATACCACGACCGGCGTTGTTTGAGACGCGGGAGTTTGTAATTTCCAGGGAAGAATTGTACTGAGCCGGGACGTCCTGTCCTCCGCCGGGCAGTCGCGGGATTTCGAATCGATCATCACCCTGGTACTCAATCCCGTCTCCGGCGTTCTGAATGATCAGAGCTTCGTCGATGGTGACGTATACGTCAGACGCGCGTTCATCACCATGCTGTGAATTGCCGGTTTCCTGTGAGACATCGTGGCCGATATCCACACCATCGCTGCCATTATTGGTGAAGGTGGCATTGCTGACTGAAATCTGGCGTCGTCGTTCGTTGCCCTGGAACAGCAAGTCGTCGAGGTAGGGGCTGTTGTGCTGGGTAATCTTCAGACCATCACGACCGTTGAAGCTGAAGTCGATGGAATTCTCAACCGTGCCATCACCGAAGTCCGCTGAGACACCCTGGCCAAGGTGAACGCCATCCTGGCCGTTAAAGCTGAAATCACTGTTCAGAACGGACAGGTCAAGGTCCATGCCACCAACGCGCCGTCGGTAGACATCGCCCTTGTCTTCAATGGAGACGATCCGCATGCCGTCTTCACCGTTGTTCTGGAAACTGGAGTCGACAAAGCTGAAGCTTCCAAATGCAGCCCCGTGATTACGGAAGCCGGTGAGAGTATTGTCATCGAGCGTCACTCGCTCAAAAGTTCCGTGGAACTTAAGCGTGTCAAAGTAGTTGAAGGCATCGATCGAGAATCCATCTCCGAAGTTTTCACTGATTGTCGAATCGATACTCCTGAAGGTGATATCGATCTGCTGGAATGCGTGGATCCCGACACCGCCAGCGGACTTGGCTGATCCTGGTACCCCATCATCCGGATGGAACCCGGCACCAGCCGGAGTGTGACCGTTGCGACGAACTGAGTTGCTGTTGAATTCCACATCCAGTCGTGCATCAGCCTGTGCATCAAGACGCAGACCATACTGGCCATTGTCTTCAATGAAGTTGTCATTGATGAAGAAGTCCAGCTGGTCCAGCGTTGTATTACGGGCGAAAATATCAAACCCGTCCTCGACATTGTTGGTGGACTTGTTCTTTTCAAAACGAACTGAGTTCAGATAGGCATCTTCGGATCGTTCGAAATGGAATCCGTCGCGACCACTGTTCAGGAATGTGTTGTTGATGACCTCAAGGTCCTGGATACGAGCACGTTCCTTCATGGAGAAGAACAGCCCGTTGCCCTCATTGCCAAGGTTGTCCACCCCGATGACGTTATTGCGAATAACGGAAGTCTGCAGCAGCGCTGATGCATCAGCATTGATTCGCCCATCGTCAAGGCGAATAAAGATACCATCACCCGTGTATGGCGTACTCGGTGATTTATCATCCTTGGTGGCTGAAATGGTATTGTTCCAGACCTCAAACGAACCGGTGCCGTAATCCAGACCTTCGAGAGCAATCGCGGTGCCAACATTCTGGTGCAGCGTATTGCCGCCTCCGGTGATATTGCCCTGCCCGGGAGATTCGGTCCCAATGATGACATTGAAGCCCAGATCCCATTCTTCAACCGTCGCACCAGTATTCCCCGGAAGCAGCGGCAGATCCGTGCCCAGTCCAAAGCTGTATGATTCGAACTGGATGCCATGTGACTGATTCTGGGAGATCACATTGCGAGTGATGTCTGCCCGTACCGTCGAACCGACCTCAGGTCGAGCATAGATGCCTTCTCCGAGGTTGCCGGTGATGGTGTTTCCGCTGATTCCCTGGAAAACAACATCGCCGTTGGAGGCCGCCTCTTCCAGTCGCACAAAACTGCCACCAATTGTGTAGTTGCCATTTCCGGCAACGCCCCGCA
>JALRDR010000637.1 GCA_023262145.1 Planctomycetaceae bacterium
CGACCTGGTGGCGCTCACAGAGAACCGGGTGATCTGGTATGAGCAGCCATCATGGAAGCCGCATGTCATTCTGCAGGATCAGTTGCCGCTGGATCACGTCTGCATTGCTGCCCAGGATATCACCGGGGATGGCAAGGTGGACTTTGCGATCGGCGCTGGCTGGCCGCGTGGTGGATCGTTGTACTGGATTCACCGAACAGAAGATCCGCAGGCATTGTGGCAGGTGGAATCGATTGGCGAAGAGCAGTCGATTCATCGCATGCACTGGGCGGATGTGCTGGGCAAAGGGCGTCCGCAACTTGTCGTCTCACCGCTTAACGCCAGTCAGGGCGATGGCGTACGTTTACTTGCGTTTGAGATTCCCGGATCGCCGGCGCGGGAGCGGTGGCCATCAACTGTGCTCAGCGCGAATCTCAACCGCATGCACAATCACCTGCATCTGGATTTCGACGGACAGGGTGCGATCGATACGATTGCAGCCAGCCGTGAAGGGCTGACATTGATCCGCCGTGACGGAGACGGGTGGCAGGGGAAATCATTGGCTTCTGGAAAAAGCGGGCAGGGGGATATTAACCAGAACGGTGCCGGTGAGATTCGTGTGGGACGTCTGGGTAACGGTCGACGATTTCTGGTGGCGGTGCAGCCGATGCACGGGGACGAACTGGCCGTGTATTGCGAACCGGCGGAGGCGGGTGCTGCATGGGAGCCGCTGATCATTCATTCCGGTTTTCGTCGCGGTCATGCACTGCGAACGGCGGATTTTGACGGCGACGGCGACGATGAAATCGTCTTTGGTCACAGTGATACGCCGGAGAAGTTTGGTGTGATGGTCTGGAGCAGTACCGATGCGGATGGTGCTCACTGGGATGCAGTGGTTCTCGACGAAGGAGAAGTCGCCACAGAGGACGTGACCGTGGCGGACTTCAATGGCGACGGTCGTCCGGATATTGCGTCAGGTGGTCGCGCCACGCACAATGTGCGCATGTATCTCAACCGAACGCCGCAGTGATCGTGATTCGTAACGCAGGGTGATGTCCTGCTTTTGCATCCGTTCCGCGTTCGCCGTGCGGCGGGGCAGGTGCCAGGCAGTTGCTGTCCGATGTTCAGACAGATCACTCGGTCCCGCATTAGTTTTCTTCCTTCCTCCGGAACGCGAACCATGGCATGGTTCAGATCCCATTGCTTGCTGTTACTGCTGTGTTTATCGCAGTTGCCGGTCATTGCTGTCTGTAATGCTCAGCAGGCCCCGCTGGAACGCGTCCAGCAGGTGCTCCGGGATCACTGTTATGCGTGTCATGGGCCGCAGGTTCAGAAGGCGGAGTTGCGGCTCGATCAGCTTGATCTGCTCTTCGGGGAAGCATCTGCAGAGACCTGGCATGATGTGCTGAATCGGATCAGCCTGGGCGAGATGCCTCCTGAGGATCAGCCTCAACCTGATGAGCAGCAACGACGACTGCTCACCAGCTGGATTCGTGAGAATCTGCAGCGTGTGATTGGGGAGCGGCAAGGCATGACGTCACGCGCTGTACTGCGTCGGCTCACGCGTTACGAATACAACAATACGCTGCAGGATCTGCTGGGGATTCGATTTGATTTTGCTCGCGACCTGCCTCCGGAATCCGCATCAGCGGATGGGTTTCGCAACAACGGGGCAACGCTGGGAATTTCCCCGCTGCAGATTGAGTACTATCTGCAGGCGGCGCGACTGGCGATGGACAAGGCGATCGTGGAGGGTCCGCCGCCTCAGGTTTATCAGCATCGTTTTGCACAGCCAACGACCGTGAATCAGCGTCAGGAGAGTGGCCCGGTTGGCAACCGTATGCCTCCGCATGGTCGCTTTCCGGCGACGATGATGGAGTATCCCGAGAGTGGGGAATTTGTGGTTCGCGTCACGGCGGGAGCAGTGATTCCTGCTGGTATGGGAGTTCCCAGAATGCGGCTCACCATGGGCCTGCGTTCGGATACGTTAAGTCCGGCGGAATTGATCGGTGAAGCCGATGTTCGCAATTCCGAGGAGGACATGCAGGTTTATGAGTTCCGTGGTCGCATGGAGGAGTTTCCGCTGCCTGGAAAGAACCCGAAATTTCCCGGTGTAACGATCACGTTGAGTAATTGTTATGACGACGGACTGGGGATTACACAGACGCCTCGCTACAAGGCGATTGCATTCAACGCAAAGCAGAAGCAGCAGGTGCAGCAGGCGATCCTGAATCGCTCAGCAGAGCTTCCGTCTGTGGACGGAAAGACACCCGGGCAGAAAGCGGCATCCGGGTTTCTTCGTCAGGCCGGTCGGCTGCAGAAGCTGATTGAAGAGCTGCGGTTGTTAACCCCGCAGCATCCAAACCGGACGGACCTGGCATATCGCCTGTTTGACATTCAGGAAGCGTTGCAGAATGAGCAGCAGTTGGTGGAGCAGTTCGGTGTGCAGGAGCTGCAGACGAGCGCGGAGGAATACTGGAATGCCTATCAGGAATTGAATTCTGAACTGCTGGAAGACCGAAGAGCGGTGCTTGCAGCGTTTCAGGATCTTCCGGTGATTGACCGTCGTACAAAAGAGCTGGTCCCGGAGGAGGAAGAGCAGGTCGCTCGGTCCACGCTGGTTGTGGAGTCAATGGAGTTTGTGGGACCGTTGTATTCTGCGTGGCCTCCGGAAAGTCACACGCGACTGATTCCCCCGTCGGCACAGCCGGAGCCGGAGCGAGCACGGATCGCCATTGCGGAATTCATGGCTCGCGCGTGGCGACGCCCGGTGAGCGATGCTGATGTGGAGTCTGTGCTTTCGTTTTACACCGAGATTCGACCTGCGTCAGCGTCCTTCGAGGAAGCTATGCGGGAGTCTCTGGCACTGATTTTGATTGCTCCGGAGTTTCTGTATCTGGTGGAGCCACAGGTCGAGGAGAGCAGGCGGGCATTGACGGAGTATGAGCTGGCTTCACGTCTGTCGTATTTTCTCTGGTCCACAATGCCGGATACGGAATTGCTGCAGCTTGCAGAGACGGGGGTACTGGGGCAGCCGCAGAGACTGCGGCAGACAGTGCAGCGAATGCTGGCAGATTCCAGATCGGAGCAGTTCGTCCGGCATTTCACGGATCAGTGGCTGGATCTGGCGGGGATCGACAGAGTGGCAGTGAACCCGGAGTATTACCCGGACTTCAACGATGAACTCAAGCCAATGCTGCGGGAGCAGACGCAGGTGTTTTTTGCGGAGGTGCTTCGTCGTGATCTGAGTGCGCTCAGTTTTCTGGATTCGGATTTCACTGTGCTGAACGGACCTTTGGCGAAGCATTATGGGCTGGCTGAGTTGTTGGGCAGTCCTGCTGGGGGTGAC
>JALRDR010000186.1 GCA_023262145.1 Planctomycetaceae bacterium
TGGAACAGAATTCCGAGCACGATCGCCAGCCCGCCCACGACGACCGAAGAAATCTTTGCCGTGCGAACTTTCTGATCATCATTCATCTCAATCTTCAGCACGCTGCCCAGCAGGTCATGAGTCACCGCGCCGGCGGCAGCAAGAATCAGCCCGCTGACGGTGCCCAGAACAGTGGTGAACGCGATGGCCGAGATGGCTGCGAACAGCCACGTGTTCATCCCTCGGGCCAGCAGCGGTGCTGACATGTTGCCATCGCTCACATCCAGCTCACCGCTGGTCATCGCGCCCAGTCCCAGATACAGAGTCAGCACGTAGAAGAACCCGATACTCGCGATCCCCACGATCGTACTCTTGCGAGCACTGCTGGCGTCCTTCACCGTGTAGTAACGAATCAGGATGTGCGGCAGGGATGCAGTCCCGCAGAACAGAGCCAGCATCAGCGACAGAAAGTTCACCTTGTCAGAGAACTTTTCGCTGCGGATGCCGCGAAACGTGGGATGCTCACCGGGCCGCAGCACTTCCGAACCCGATGTCAGTTTCTGAACATAAACCGTCGTACTGCCGCCATCAGCATGCTTGATGGTTTCATTGCGCCAGAGCACCACCTGACTCTGTTCCAGCGTCCGCAGAAATTCCACTGCAGACAGCGGACCCGTTTCCTGCACACCGCCCGGAAGCTGTGTAAGATGTCCAACCGGATGCAGCTCCGGCTCACCTTTTTTCGTTCCCTTCAGCTGCCCGTTGACCAGCGTTTTCCCATCAGCCGTCTTCGTCAGTGTCTGCGCTTCTCGCAGGACCACCCCGTCTGCCGAATCGCTGGCACTCCAGACCGTGACAGCCCCGCTGCTCTGATCCCGCAGTCGCACAATGCGCGCCTTGAGCGTATCCCAGCCATCATCAGCCGGAAGCACATCAGTACCGGTCAGCGTCCCGACCTGCCCGTCATCATTCGCCAGATCTTCTTCGGTGACCGTCATTGATGCAAAGACATGCCCGTCAGCGCCGCCTCCGGCTACCTGCAGTCCACGATCCAGAATCATCCAGGTGAGCAGTCCGCTGAAGACAACCAGAAGTGCTCCCTTGAGGAACTGCACCCAGGTGGTCGAGACCATCCCTGCAGTGACAACGATCAGGATCACCACTGTTCCCACCATCACCACACCGACCCACTGGTCGAAACCCAGCAGTGGCGTGACCAGGATTCCGGCCCCCACCATCTGCGGAATCAGATAGAACACGCTTACGACCAGCGTGCTGATTCCTGCTGCCAGTTTGATGCCGCGGGAATTGAACTTTGCGTCGAGGGCATCGGCAAATGTGAATCTGCCCAGTCGCTTCATCGGTTCCGCGACGACAAACAGCGCCACGATCCAGCCCGCCAGGTAACCGATCGAATACAGAAAACCGTCGTAGCCGAAGAAGGCAATCATCCCGCAGATCCCCAGAAAGGACGCTGCACTCAGATAGTCACCCGCAAAGGCAATCCCGTTTACAAACCATGGAATCTGTCCATGTGCGGCAAAGTAGCCTTCCGATGATTTTGCCTTCCGCCCCAGCCAGAAGCTGAGTCCCAGAGTAAAACCGACGAACAGAAAAAAGATTACAATCGCAAGCGCAGACGACTCGTAGATCATCTCTCAGGTCTCCTTCGTATCACTCGGATCCGCGGAATCCCGGCTGACCAGTCCATAGACGCCTGACAGCACAACCGCACCAATAATCAGACCGAACCCGTAAACCAGAGCAAGGTTCAGGCCGGACACCACAGACCGCTCCATGCTCTCCGGGGAGAACGCATTCACGGCCACAAAGCCCACATAGGACAGCAGGTACAAAGAAAACAGGATCAATCCGATCCGAGCATTCGCATTCATTTTCGAGTCACCTCAGATGAAATCGCCGCACTGTCTGCAATTCAGGACGGTCAGGCACACGCATTACTTGAGCAAACCGCCCCTGTCTCAGACATAAGGTGTCTGCAGGCGAAATTTTGGCTGCTGGTCCAGCCACTTCTCGATTCGGTCGGTCCGTGATATTGCCACCGGCAGGAAGTCCAGAGCCTGTTGCAGTCGATCGTTCGGCTCCGCACAACTAAACCGCAGAAATCCTGCACCCGCCGCTCCGAAACATTCTCCGCCAAGGCAGGCAACGCCGAACTGATCATCTGCTGCCTCCAGCAGATACAGGGCCAGCCCATGACTGGTGATGCCCAGACGATTGCAGACCGGTTTCACGCAAGGGAACACATAAAACGTGGCTGTCGGATCCAGAGTACTGAAGCCTTCGATGCGATTCAGGCCCTCAGTCAGCAGTACGACCTTTTCGCGAAACTTGAGCATCGTGGCATCACGTTCCGAGGAGTCCCGCTGCAGGGCCGCCCGACCGGCCAACTGCACGATTGGCGGAGTACAGGACAGTGTGGTGTTGATCATTTTGCTGATCGCGTCTGTGATCTCACGAGAGGAAGCACAGAACCCCAGTCGCCAGCCGCTCATGGAGTAGGACTTGCTGAACGTGTACGCAGCCACACACTGATCCAGCATGCCGGGCTGAGCTGCCAGGGAATGATGTCGACCTTCCCAGACCATATGGCAATACGGTTCATCACTGAATACGGCGACGTCACGACCACGAATCAGGTCGGCAATATCACGCAGGTCCTGTTCGGTTGTTATCCCGCCAGTGGGGTTGTGAGGTGAATTCAGGAAGATGCCGCGGGGCGAAGGATCCTCATTCAGAAAGTCCTCGATGTCGGAAACCTGCGGCCGAAACTGCGTTTCCTGACGCAACGGCTTGAGCACCGCCCGGGCACCCCGTCGCTCGATGTTCGGCAGGTAGGTGGGGAAATGAGGACTGAAGACCAGACAGCCGTCGCCCGGATTCAGAAACGCCTCGCAGAAGAACTGTTCGAAGATCTTCGCACCGGGGCCGACAACCGTCTGATCCGCCTCAACTGGGATTGAAAACTCATTCCGCAGAAATGCTGCGGCGGCTTCACGGAATTCCGGAATCCCGGGCGATGGGCAATAGTGCGACTGATTGTCGTTGATGGCCTGCAGCCCGGACTGGATGGCGGAGGCAGTGCTGTTGAACGGACTGTCACCAATTTCCAGTTCGACCACATCCTTGCCGGTTGCCTTGAGCTTCCTGGCTGCTGCCAGAACGGTAAAAGCGGTTTCCACGCTGAGCGATTTTGCGAATTCGCTGAGTACTGCTGACATCGATTCCCGATTCCTTCGCAGCCAGTTGATGCGGCTGCTGCAACTGGAGAATTAACAACGGTCCCGGATGATTTCCGGGAAATCCCCTGAAACTGCCTGATCTGCATGAAACTCGCAGGCCGCATATCACTGCTGCTCAGGACGAACAGATCCGCCCGTTCACCGCAAACTATGATGGAGTTTGCCGGAAAAGGGAAACGTGGCCGATGAAATCCACTGCAGGCAGACCGTGTCGATTTCGACATTTTTCCCCACCCCAGGCCAGTGTCGCTGCCGAACTCTCTACTGAAACCGGATTTCGCCCAACAAACGCCATCTCCGGGCGTAGTTCAGGGTACACTTCCGGGAAAGTTTTCGCGGTGCTCCTTGCCGCTGCCCGGCTACCGTCAGAATGCGGAATCAGGCGATGATCGAAACTCGAAATCTCACCAAACGCTACGGCAACCTGATTGCCGCCAATGACATCACCCTGCGTCTGGATGAGGGGGATGTCTTCGGGTTCATCGGACCGAATGGTTCCGGCAAAACCACCACCATGCGGATGATTGCCACGTTGCTGGCCCCGGATCACGGTGAAGCCTACGTCTGCGGAAAATCCATCTATACCGACCAGGAAGAAATTCGCCGACTGGTGGGTTTCATGCCCGACTTCTTCGGTGTCTATGACGACATGACCGTCGTGGAATATCTGGAGTTCTTCGCAGCCACTCATCGTATCCCGGCAAATCGCCGCCGCGCGGTGGTGGAAGAAAAGCTGGAACTGGTCGACATGGCCTTCAAACGTGACGCCATGGTCAACGAACTGTCTCGCGGACAGACACAGCGCATCGGTCTGGCTCGCACACTGCTGCACGATCCACAGGTCCTGTTGCTGGACGAACCCGCCAGCGGTCTGGACCCGCGCGCTCGAATTGAGATTCGCAACCTGCTGCGGCGGCTTGGCGAAATGAAGAAGACCGTCATCGTAAGCAGCCACATTCTTCCCGAACTGGCTGACGTGTGTACCCGCGTGGGCATGATTGAAAAGGGACACATGATCGTTGACGGCAATGTGGCCGAAGTGATGCGCAAGGCGCGACAGCGAATTCTGCTCAATATCCGCGTCAGGGAAAATACGGACAACGCCGCGAAACTTCTCGAACAGCTTGATCTGGTGGAAAAAGTTTCCATCAACAGCCAGCAGCTCATTGAAGCCACACTGCTTCCGGACACGGACGACTACAGCCCGATCCCATCGGCTCTCGTCGATGCGGGATTCGCCCTGACCCTGTTCCGCGAAGAAGAAGTGAACCTCGAAACGGCCTTCCTGCAGCTCACAAAGGGACTGGTCCAGTAAGCAACGGCAGCAGCGCCACTGCTGTTATCGTGCCAGCGGTATGATTCGCGTAGTGCCGTTGGGGACCACCGCCTCGGCAGATGTCGGTCGCTGGATCTCCGCATTCATTTCCAGCTCCTGAATCCACCGACGCAGCTCATCGTTGTATTCTGCCGACAGATCACTCTTCACCAGATTTCGCAGGAATTCCGCAGTACCTTCATCAGACATGTTGGCAGCGTCAGCCGATGCAAAACGGCTCTGCGGATCCGGATGTACCAACCCCCGCAACAGGCGTATGAGCGACTCGCTGTGCTGGAATTCATCCAGAGGAACCATCGCCGGAAGTCGTTCCAGTATGTGCATCTTGGTCTGCACCAGCTGGTCAAAAGAAAGCCCGGCAAACGGGCGGGATCCGGACAGCATCTCAATCAGCATGTAACCGAGGCTGGCCAGATCTGACTGCGGCGTTGCCCGGTATCCGGTGAGCACTTCCGGGGCAGCATACTCCAGCGTACAGGGCTGACCTTCCGGTGGACGCCCCACCCAGAACGCCGAACCGATGTCAATGATTTTCACCTGCCCATTGCGTTTCACCATCACGTTGGATGGTTTGAGGTCACAGTGCATGATCCCACCGCGATGCAACGCAGCAATCCCCTGCAGACACTCCCGAAGTATGGCCACCGCCATCCCGGGACGCAGGCGACAGTTCATCGCTCCTGCTGTCACCACCTGCTGATTCATCTGCAGCCAGCGATCTTCAGCCACAGTCTGCTGCAGCTGATCCAGACTGCTACGCTCCAGCATGTGCAGCAGGTCCACACCATCAACCCACTCCATCTCCATCATGTAGATTCCGTCCTCCAGCTGGAAGGAATGCACCGTGACGAGGTTGTCTTCCTGAATGCGGGCCACGAGGGAAGCGACTTCGGCCATTCGCTGCATCTCGCGGCTGTAAAGCTGCGCGTTGTCAAATGCCGCCGGTGAAAAGAATTTCAAGGCGATCGGGATACGAAATGCCGCAGCTCCGCGACGCTCGGCCAGCATAACGCAACCCTGACCACCGGTTCCCAGCTTGCGCAGAAAAGCTCGCTCCGAAGTCCACTTCGTACCGCGTCGGCCAAGCAGTTCAAGGTAATGGGACTGCAGCGAATCCTGCTCAGCTGATTCAGGTGAGGACATTGACTCGGGAGTGTTCACGCAGGAGATCTCTGAATCGGTGGGTGCTGACGAAGCGTCGTTCGTCGACGGGAAGAAAAGTATATCCGGCTGAGACGGCGAAAGGCGAGAGCGACTGGGGAATCCTGAGTTTGACGACGACGAACAGCTTCGCTTCCCGGAATTCGCAGCCTGCCCCTTTCGCCGCCGATTGCTGGTTCAGAATGACCCGCAAATCCCCTGAATCCGGATTCACCCAAACCATGCCCAGAACCTGCACACAACGCAATCGGCACAGTTCATGAGAACCCCAAAGACTGATAACTGCCCACACTTTACTCAATTTGACACATTTTCCTGTTTTCATCAGATATACTACACGGGAGTTACGGTCATACGCACCGCTAACATGCCCAAATCCGGGTGGCGTCATTTTCAGATTGCCTCCGTTTTCCACTGTCCCGCTGAAATTCGGAACGACACCATGCTCTTCAGAATACTCCTGCTTGCATTGTTCACACTGTCCATAACCGCAGATGCAAACGCTGGCGATGACGGCTGCCGCCTTATCAAAGGGGTATCATCCATCTTCCGAAAGTCCGATCCGGTTCCCGTAAAACAGTACTATCGCGCTCAGGACGGTTCCCTGCGTGAACTGATCCCTTACAGCGAAGCACTCAGCCGTTCGGAAGACGCAGAACGGCTTGAAGGCGAGCTGGCCGAGACGCAGCAGCAGCTGGCGGCTCAGCAGGAACAGAATGCAGCCGCTACGGCACAGGTGGCTGAACTGCAAAAACAACTGGCGGCCACGAACAAGAAACTTCAGGCCACACAGAAACAAATGCAGACCCAGGTTGCTGAACTGAACAAGAAGCTCTCCGCAGCAGAAGCCCGAGCAGAGAAAGCAGAAACGGCGGCCGCTGAATCACAGAAGTCCGTTGTCACGCTGACACAGGAACAGAAGCAACTCGGCACAACGCTCAAATCAACTCAGGATCAGCTCAAGCAGGCCACAGAATCGCGTGATGCCGCCGTTGTTCGAGCAGAAAAGCTGCAGGAAACACTTACCGCTGCCGAAACCTCCGTCCGCAAAGCTGAAGCAGAAATCACTGCTCTGCAGAAAGCCCTGGAAGAAAGCCGTAAAGCTGCCGAACAGAAAGTTCCGCAGCCGGAAGAGGGCACAACGGAAGAAACTCCAAAAGTCGAGGAACAGCCTGGCACTGAAGAACCAGCTGAAGAACCCACAACGGAAGAACCTGCCGCAGAATGAACTCTGCACAGCAACGAAACCGATCAACGCCCGGCCCGACGGCCGGGCGTTTTTTTTTCGGTCGGAACTCGGATGGCAGGAGCAATACGGGAAACCAGATTCGCTCAGCAGCACCGGCCCCGCAGCGGTGCCATCCTGGAGTCACGGCGCATTCGATTGTTTCTT
>JALRDR010000223.1 GCA_023262145.1 Planctomycetaceae bacterium
GCACTGACGACGATTCAGCAGGCAATTGATAACGGTCAGTCGTTCGAGCAGGCAATCGCATCCGGCGAAACAGGACTGGTTAAGTTCCTGCGGTTGATGCAATTGGCACAGGGATATGTCGGGACTGAGGATGGCGAGATCGTTCAGACGTGCGGCGAGAAGGCCAAACATCTGATGGAATTGATGGAGCAGACAGATGAACCGATCTGTGTCTATGGTTGGTTCAAACAGGACATTGCACTGATTCGTCAGTGTGCGGAGAAACTGGGGCGGAGGTTCGGGGAGATTTCCGGTTCGCACAAGGATCTGGACAACGGGAGGTTCCCCGAGGGCATTGACGTGATGGGAGTACAGGCTCGGTCCGGGGCGGTTGGAATCGACCTGACACGCAGCCGGATCGGTATCTTCCTGAACCCCGGGATGCTCTCTCCCGGGGAGTACGATCAGATCCTGGCGCGGCAGTACCGCCCTGGGCAGACTCGCAACGTGGTGTACTACCACCTGCGTTCTGCTTCGACGGTGGATGTATCAATGGCGTATGCCCGTCAGAAGAAAGCGAAGAATGTCGGTCAGACGTTGAACGGCGGTGAGGAAAGTCTGATGGCAATGGTGATTCGTGATGTGTTTGGCATGGCAGGGATGGACTGTCCGTTTTGATTTGGGAAAACAACGATGACAATTCCGTACAGCGATGAATTGATACCATGCCCTCATAGTAAAAAGGGCTGGTGTTTGAGTTGCGTGAAAGAACTGATGGACAAAGGGTCTACGATTGAAATAGGCCGTCCGTTCAATTTCTCTGTTGGAGATGGTCAGTTACTGCCTGCTGGTGTTGTCGTAAGTTTTGGGGTATTGGAAAGCAGTCGTGGATCACGAGAACTGAATAACGATTACAGCGGTGTTCGGCATCTTGAACCATTGCCTGAAGTCAACACGAAATACGAGATCGTTTGTGACGACTTCGGTGCGCCACCTGTTTCAAGTCCACCGAGTCCACAAGAGATCACTGTGTTTTCCTACGAGGATAACTCCCCCTCCCTGTTTGACCCATTGGCCCTTGTGCTGAGCGTATTGGTTTCTTTGATATTATTTGCTCTGCTGTGGGTGATTCAATGAGCGGAGACGTGATGCGATGAATGGTTCAAAGGTAGGCCCGCCAGTTTCAAGGCCACCGGCAATGTTTGATGTCACTGAGTGCGGCGGCATCAATCCGGTTGCTGAATGGGTTATCATTCTGGCTCTTTTATCATTGGTGCTGCAATGAGGGAGACGTGAGGCGATGGGCAAGACGCCATCAGGCAGACCAGAAGCAAGAGTGCACAGCACGTGCGAGGGCGGCGGCATCAATCCGGTTGCTGAATTGACTATCATTCTGGCTCTTTTATCGTTGGTGCTGCTATGAACGAAGAAACCGAGTCAACTACTGTCTTCTCATTGCGAAAACCAACACCAGTTGCGAGGCCAGCGAAGACGCAAAAGATCTCAGATCACTACGGTATAACAAAGCCTGACGAACTGACCGACGCTGAGTTAGGCAGGAGCATTGTACTGACAGTTGCACTGCCTGCATTCGTGATAGGTTGCTTGATAGGAATGCTGCTATGACGGTCGACGACACCCGAGCACCAGTGGACAGGGACGGGCCAGTGATTCGCAGGAGCATTGGCGCACCGACTGAAAGAGAAGGGGGGCCAGTGATGCGAAGGATTATCGGTGCAGGCCCAATAACAAAGTCTGACGACAACATTGAGATCCTGCTTTGTATTTCAATGGTGGTATTGGTGTTTTTTATAGGCGTTACTACTGGGCGTAACCTAGAGAAGCATAACCAAATTGAGGACCTGGAGGCGATGCGATGACGCCGGAGTATGTCGACGGTCGGCCAAAAAAACACAGAATGCACGAGCAGGCGGACGGCAGCAGTGTGCGAGCACGCGGAGAACATCAGTCGCGGAAACGATGGTCTGCAAAACTGGAGCGCCGTCGTGCAAAGGCGGATCCAGAATGCACACCAGGTTATCGAACTTTTAGGGGATATGAGACATGACTGACGAACTGACGCTGGGTGAGTGGAATCCTCCACGCACAATCGGGGAAACGGCACAGCTGCTGCTTATGCTGACTCAACGCAAGAAAGCCATGCAGGAATTCTGTGAGAAGGATCTGCATCAGCGGATCGCCGCGGTCGAAAACCATCTGCTGGATCAGATGGTCAGTCAAGGTATTGGAATGGCGAATGCTGGCGGGACCACGTTCTACAAGCACAACACAAAAGACGTGTCTTGGGCCGGCGGAGACAAGGCGTCGAAGGATAGTTCTCGCGCATCGCTGATGAAACTGCTGCAACAGATCGCCGCCACAAACGAACGAAGCCCGGTTGAGCAAGCGTTCTGCAGTCTGCTGAAAGTAACAGCGGACGTCCGTAGCATCGGAACACTTGTTCGCGAGATGCAGGACAACGGTGAGGACATCCCGAAACAAATCATGCAGTATCTTCAGGTCAAAGAGCGCACCACGATTGGGAAGAGAGCGAGTGGCTAAGACAGAAATCACGGTGCAGCGGGGGTCAGGCGTTCCCCCACTGCCGCCCAGGGGCAGACGACGAAAGTATCCTCTGGATCAACTGCAGGTCGGTGACAGCTTCGTTGCCAATTGCAGCTACCAGACGATCCATCGGAGCATCACGCACTATCTGGAAAGAGAGTGCGGAGGCAGGGGATCCGATGGCTGTCCCGATTTCATTATTGAACGTATTCAGCAACGCAAAGTTCGAGTCACAAGGAGGGAATAGTCTTCAGCACAACATAGAACACACCCAACGTCACAACACAACGAAATCTTCAATAGTTCAACTTTTCTTCAATGGAGCAAATGATGTCAGAGAACGAAATGATTGTCGCCGATGCAGATCAGTACATGATCGCACTGCGTAAGGAATTCCCTGTTCTGGATCCGAATTCCCGGATCGCTCGGGCAGTGGCTGAGAACGGCGGTGGACTGGCGCTGCAGGATCTCCCCGGTGTCAAGTTCCCCCAAGGAACCGGAACACTGTGGTCATGGACCGATGTGTCTGGCGAGCACAATTTGAAGACGATTGTCGGGTTCCCCGTCTTTCGTCAGAAGTACGGTCTGCTGTGGCCGACCGACAAGAACACCAGTGGCGAGAAGCCGCTTCCAGTGATGGAAACGGACGACATGATCACTGCCAGCCTGCGGACCCAAGTGGAACGTGATCCAGGGACTCAGCGAATCGTCGCTATTCCCGGGACGAACGGGCACACCCCGCAGGGACTGGTTGAGGAGATTTCTGCCAAAGAAATCTTTGAGAACGGTGCTCCGACAGGGAAATGGAACTGGAACTCCCTCAGTTGGACCCAGTTCGGCTCCTCGGCGAACGGCAGGGGCAAGTACGCTCAGGAACGCATGAAGGTTCTGCTGCTGCGAAGCGAGAGCCATTTGCCGCTGAAGGTGGACATCCCATCCGGATCACTGTCCATCGTCGAGAATTTCTTCAAGCAGATCCCGGTTCCGTACTGGCAGTGCAAAATTCAGTTTGCACTGCGAACCAACACAAGCAAGGACGACCCATTTGCTGAACTGGTGGCGACACTGATCGAAATCATGCCGGAAGAATCAACGAGAGGGATTGACGCGTACCACGACCAAATGGTCGATTCTTACGCAGCAAATCCGAATTCGCTGATTGACACTGGGCACGAGTGACGATACAGTAACTGCTGAAATGCAAACTGTTGAAGGGCAGGCAAGCGTTTTGCCTGCCCTTTGTTTTTACTTTGAAGGAGATTACGACAATGACGACGAGCCAAGAGATTACCCCGGTTGAATCCTACGGACCGAAGTTCAGGGATCGCAGCGGAACCGAGAACAGTCATGGCGTGAAGTTCCTGCGTCCGCTGGGCAAGTTCAAGGGTGGCGCTGGATACGTGGCGTGGGAATGCCAATGTCCGTACTGCCAGACTGTTTTTGTAATCGCTGCGAACTCCTGTCAGAAGCAGCAGTCGTGTGGATGCAACAGAGCAGGTAACGCTGGCCGACCGCGGAAACCAAACGCAGAACGCTATCACAGTATCATTTTCACTCTGCGGCACGAGATCTGCCCTGAATGGAAAGATCTGCAAACGTTCGTGGAATTCTGCAAGTCAATCAGATTCCGGCAGGACCAAGACGACGAACGGCGTTTGGTGTGCCGTGATCGCACTCAACCGCTCGGTCCGGGTAACTACGTGGTGACCGAAGTTAAGGGCTCATGGACACGTTCTCAGATGGTGCTGTACAAAGGTGACTGGATCAATCTGTGCCACGCTGCAAAGATCCTGGGCATAACCCGTCAGCGTGCCCATCAGATCGGTTTGGAGCGAATCCAGCAGCGGTTAGACTCACTCAACGAACAGACGGCAGTCCACGGCGTCTGAGTCCCCGTCAGACTGCGTCCACGAGACCGTGACGAGCACTTCATCAACCGAGGCGACACCGCCACTGAGAGCCAGCAGGACAGCCCTGTTGGCTTTCAGCGTTATGTCCCCGCAAGTTCCACTTTCGATCACCGTATCTCCGCTGACAACACCAACAGAGCCCACTGACAGATTCGCATCGTCGGTGGATGCGGCGGCGCTGACCAACGTGACACCGGTGGGTAGTGCGTCATTCAGATCCACGTAGTACGTGCGAGCAGCATTGCGGTGCTTGCAGATCACTGTTTCAGTTCGGCATGACATTGTTATCGCTCCACTTTCCAGACGACCATTGCCCGCCCTGCGGACCAAACCCGAGAACTGAAATCAACCGCCCAGGTGACAGGTCTGCCGGCAACTGACCACCCATCGAACGGTTCACCGAACAGCGGCGGAGCAAGATAGTATACCGCCAAAGACATGAACCGCGAAAACGGCGTGGACGATCCACTCGGTGGATGCAGCGCAACGACGAACGGTCGCCCCATCTGCATTGCCGAGAATCTTTTTTCCGCCGTGTTCATGTTGCCTCACCACGTGTGGCCGTTGTCCCGTCGTCGCTCACCGCGAATGTCGCCACGACAGTTGTCCCGTCATCAGCATACAGTGTCTGCTGCAACGCTGTGGACTGCATTTTGTTTCTTGCTAACTGTGCCAACCATGTGAGTTTATCTGCCAATGATGCGTTTGCCGCAGGTGCAGATGCAAGCTCAGATCGAGTAGTGGCACTGAGCAGTGCTTCGACTGCCGCAGCGATCTCCTCCGGACTGTGATTTGATTCCGGACGCACGATGAATTCATCTGCTGCAGACGGGACTGCAGTGAATGCGTCATGGAAGGTGACTACACCGCCAGCGTCGATCGATGCAATCGAATTAGACTCACCCTCCAAAGCCCCCGACGTGAACTGAATCAGACTGTCGTTGTACTTGTCTGCCATGCCGGTCAGCGTAGTTTCGAACGACTGCGCCGTGTTCGCCACGTTCGCAACCACTTCCCCATCGTCGACGATGGAAGTGCGGTCGTTGTTCCAGAAAATCCGCTCGACGGTATGCTGAGTAGCTTTCGTTGGAATGCGGGCAAACAGAGAGTCAACGACCGCCGTGTTGCCAGCAGTATTCAGGCTGTAACCCGTCTTGTCGGTCACAGTGCCTGCCGTTACCGGCGATGTGACCGAACCAACAGATCCAGTGACATTCCCGGTGAGGTTTCCTGTCAGGGCCACTGCCCATGCAGTGACTGCATTCAGCCCGGAGGAACTCAGGCTGTAGC
>JALRDR010000227.1 GCA_023262145.1 Planctomycetaceae bacterium
GTCAATGCAGGGCAATTTCACACGGGACAGAAGGAGCCTTCGAATTAACGACGGACCACACAGCAGCCGGGGTGATGGCAATCCAGACAATACGTGAACCTGTTGCAGATTCCCATCGGAAATCCCGCAGCAACGGACTCATTGTTCCTCCGAGCCCTGTTATTGTGCAACAGCGACCACGATGCCGTTCAGACTCTGCAGGCCCGGCATTCACGCACCAGCTGACTGTTGTTGGTTCATTTCGAAAGTCACCAGGAATGGCCCGGAAACGCTCCTCCAGAAAACAAACCGGCCCTGACGATCGCCGGATGCATCGGCGACAACTGTTTCACTGGATCGGCGAACATCTCGACTCCGATCGGTCATTGAATGCGGAAGAACGGGCCAGAGCCTACGTCAACGTACTCCTTGATTCACTGCAGAACGGACTCCGGATCAAAACACCCCGCAAGACCGACATGCTGGGGAACGAAAATGAGTTCCAGGTACAGCGACCGATCTGCTGCTTCACGGAAACCTCGCTAAGTGAGATTTCTGATCATGTGCAGGAGTACGGTCATCTGGGGCTCGGTTTTCCACGCCGATTTGTGCTCAAAAATGGCGGCAGCCCTGTGCAGTACTGTAACGAATCTCAGAGTAATCCTGCGCTGGCGGCCTGGCTGCGGCTGAAGAAGCATCTTGATGATGAGCATCTGCTGCAGAGCGTGGGCGAAGAAACAGCGGATCAGATACGGGACGATTTTCAGTACCTGACACATTTTCTGAAACGCATGAAAGCTCCCCGCGAACCAAGGCAGCGGCGTACGCCGACACAGAAACCTCCGCGGGCAGGATCACGCTATCCTGCTCGCCGCTTCGCTCGCGTCTTTGGGGATACACTTCCGTATCTTGAAGAACGCGAATGGAGGATTGTGCTGCAGGAACGCGGCTCAAGGCATCTGCCACGAACGGCGATCAAGCGTGAGGATGCCGCTGTCACGCACTGGGTACTACCCTACAAACCCTGTGAAGATCTGTTCACAATCGTGGTTCCGGACCATCGCGTGATGGCTATGGTGCGAAGTAGTTCTTGCGTGATGAATTTGTTGCAGGACCAAAACCGCGCCCCCGTAACGCTGCTGTCGTTAACCGATATCGGTTCGTTCTGATCGCAGGAATGTATCGTGTATCCGGAGAGACTTTCGGCAACAGGCCCGCGAGGCGAGCTGTGATTAAACGTCCAGGTCGCATGACCATCACAGTGGCCGAGTGCGCCGACGCAGCAACGTATGCTCAAACATGTTCCCGCATGGTACAGAGGACTGATAGACAGGGATGCCTCTGGATTCCAGCTCACGCGGGAATGACTTTGGAACAGGGGATGACGTGGAACAGGGGATGGCAGCGGCCACGGGGGTCGCCGTTCAGGTAAGTTCCAGTCCCTGCATGGTGCCGGTGCTGGTCTTGAACTGATCTACTGGCAATCCGAACTGCTGCAGAATGCTCAGGTACAGATTCGTCAGCGGGTAGTTGTCCTTCTGATCGAACGCCAGATGCTGCCCATGGCGAAAGTGACCGCCGGCAAGCAGCACCGGCATGTTGCGGTTACTGTGGTTGCTGGCATTGCCAAGGTTACTGGTGAGCAGAATGGTGGTCTGTTCCAGCAGGTTGCGGC
>JALRDR010000334.1 GCA_023262145.1 Planctomycetaceae bacterium
AAGCAGGGAGCGATCGTTCTCCTGCTCCGCCCGCAGTTGGGTGAGAAACCCGGAAAATGCGACAAACTCCGCTTCCTCAATCAGCCGCAGTTCGGCGATCTTCTGGTCATCCTGGCCGTGATGCGACAGATTGTGCCAGTCCGTCCGCACCCCCGCGATGTTGCTGGGAACGGCATTCATGCCCCCCAGGGCCAGCGTGATCACGCGGGTTGAATCCGTCTGCAATGCGAGAAGCATCAGGTCGTACATCAGTTTCTGCTTCGCAATAATGTCTGTTCGATCAACGATATCCTGCGGCTGGTTGCAGGTCACTCGCGGACGCGGGCGAGTGGTCCATGTCTCTGACTGCCCAATCCGTTCTTCAAGGTCGCGAATGGCCGTAAAGTACTCGTCCAGCTTCTGCTTGTCTCGCTGGCCCAGCCGACCATTCAGCCGTGAGGCATCCTGGGCAACCGTGTCGAGGATACTGCGACCCCGACGAAGCTCCGCCAGTTGCTCCCGCACCTGCTCTTCGGTCCCGTCAACAAACAACTGTCGGAACAGCGTCGAAGGGGAAGATTCCGCGGGCAGGTTGATCCCATTGCCAGTCCATGACAACGATGCGCCGGTGTTCGACAGACACAGGCTGGACAGTCGCGTCGTACCGCCAATGTGTGCAGCCATTGCCTGATCCAGCGATATCGTGTTCCGAAAACCCGCCAGACCGGGGCGCCGCGCAGACGTCAGCCAGGTCATTTCGGATGCGTGCCCGTTATTGCCGTTCTGCTCCGGGTGACTCAGGCCGGAGAACACTGTGAGCTGATCGCGATGATCAGCCAGCAGCTCAAGGTAAGGTGTCGACTGATAATCCGTACCCGGTTGTTCAGGAAAGAGGAAGGGTGTGTGAAAGCCAAGGCCACCACAGATCATGACCGTCCGCGGAATACTGGAGGCAGCGTCAGCTGCGTGACAACTGCGTCCCTGCATCGCGGCCAGCAGCGGCAGCGAAACACAGGCACCGGCCCCACGCAGGAAATAACTTCGAGAAATACGTTTCATTGGAGAGCTTCCAGCTACGTTGACCTGCGCCGCATTGCCGGCGGTTGGTGAATCTTAACAACCCGGCCGGCTGCATGGAAAATTACTTGTTGCGAAACAACTCACTCTGCACCACCAGATGAATCAAATCTCGAATTCCAAATCCAGACGATTCCGCTGCATTCACAATCCGTTCCAGTTCGGGACGATCAGAGAACCCTGGCTCACGACCACAGGCAAAAGTCGCCAGCTTCACCGCCAGCGTATGTGTCAGCAATCGCTCATCGTCAGCCAGCAGATCCCGATACTCGGTGAAGCCGGCAAATGCGACTCCGTCGCTGGTGATCCCTGAACTGTCCACGTCGAGTCCGACTCGATAATTGACCCGGCGGCCATCAACTTCCACATCCAGCCGCTCACCTGCCCCCGTGGAGCGATAGAAGGTTCGCCAGCCGCCGATCGGGTTGAAACTCTCCAATGCAAAACCGGGCGGATCAATCAGACGATGACAGCCCTGGCAAGACTCCAGATTGCGGTGCTTCACCAACTGCTCCCGCAGCGTGGTCGCACCACGAATATCAGGCTCCACGCCCGGAATACCCGGTGGTGGCGGTGGCGGTGTGATTCCCATTAATCGTTCCAGAACCCATGCGCCACGAACAACCGGAGATGTGTTTGTCCCGTTGGCCGTCACTTTCAGGATACTGGCCTGACTGAGCAGACCGCCTCGGACGCTGCCCGCGGGAAGCGTTACCGCACGAATTTCGCTTCCATAAACATCAGGCAACCCATAATGCGCTGCCAGGCGATCGTTGAGCATCGCAAAACGGGAGCGAACAAGATTGCTGACAGGCAGGTTCTCCGCGATCAGGTGCCTGACAAAACTGCGTGTCTCCCGTGGCATTGAATAACGCAGGTATTCGTCGTACTCCGGAAACAAAGTGCGATCCGGCTCCGTGAAATCCAGCTCCCGCAGGTCCAGCCAGTTGTCACAAAGATCCGTAATGAATCGCTCACCGCGAGGATCCTGCAGCAGCCGCTCGGTCTGCCGCCGCAGTTCCGCTGGGCTGTGCAGCACACCGGAGGCCGCAGCCTGCAGCAACGCACGATCCGGGAGCGTTCGTGTGAGGAAATAGGATAACCGTGAGGCCAGTGCCCAGTCGTCAAGCTGGCCCGCATCCTCCTGCAGATACAAAAATCGCGGTGAACAGAGAATTGCCGTGACTGCGATTCGCAGGGCCTGTTCCGGGGTACTCCCGGACGTCCGCTGCTCGTCATACAACGCGCGATACTCCAGCAATTCCGCAGAATCGACCGGGCGCCGGAATGCAGCGGTCGCAACCCGTTGCAGGCATTGATCGATGTCAGCCGCCTCGTCAGCCAGCTGCAGCTCAAACTGCGGCCGATACGAGCTGCGATTGCGGTCAGCCGGATTCCGAGGAGCAATCTCAGGGCGGGGCAGATCTCCGAAAATCAGCCTGTGACCTGCGGATGGCCATTCATCCGTGAGCGGTCCCTCCAGAGTAACCTGACGAATCGCCAGCCCCGGTCCTGCATCGTCTTCGATGGTCTC
>JALRDR010000360.1 GCA_023262145.1 Planctomycetaceae bacterium
TCATGATTCAGTTCTCGAAACCCGCAGGACTGCAGAACTCCGGAGAGTTGATTCTTCAGTACGGGATCTTCCGACAGAACGTGAATCAGTTGCGATCGATCTGATCCGGATGATATGGCACTCACAGTGTCGATTTCTTCAGACTGATTCGAGAATGAATCATCTGGAAAGGAATTCATAATCATGTACCCTGTCCGCAATGTTGTGCAGGCTGCTGTATGGAAGTGAAAGCACTGCAGATTTCACTGAACCGACAATGCTTCAGAACTACCGCAGCGGAAACTGATATGGAGTCTCGGGAAGAAAAAACCTGTCAACGTTTATATCTTCCGACTGGCCTGCATCAGAAATGGAAACAGTTTGTTTTGTTTTTTGAATGAAACCTTTTGTGTTAGTGAAGTGACTGGAACAAAAGGTATCGTCGTTATGCGTTGTTGCCGCAGGGAAACAGGAGCAGCCAGCCGGCAACATGCGTTGAGAAAATGCAACACGCAGTGTCGGGCGAATGCCGGGCGGAAGCGAAGAGGGTGTTGCCCAAAGTGCGTGCAATCCCTCACTTGGAGGGATTTGTTGGTTCAGTACGACTGTCGTCTTCCGTAAACATTGCCGCCTCGGACGCTGCTGACTAGGATAGTACTCCGGGAAGTCATCAGGTTGTCTTCCAGTGGCCATGCAACTGGCTAGCCATGCAACTGCCAACGTGGTTGCACCCAGGTGTCGCTCCATGGAGTTAGCCTGTCACAGACCCGGGGTCTCTTTCTTGAAATCACCAGCAAACAGTGAGAACAGCCATGACTGATGAAAAGAAGGTCTCAGAAGAGTCGGCCGCTGAAAAGGAATCGGTGGCTACTTTCGCCGGAGGCTGCTTCTGGTGTACTGAAGCTGTTTTCCTGCGTTTGCGCGGCGTCAATTCTGTCGTCAGCGGATATACGGGTGGAAATCGCCGAAATCCGACCTACAAGGAAGTCTGTACCGGGCTGACCGGCCACGCCGAGGCGATCCAGATCCGTTACGACGCAGGCCAGATCTCATTCGAACAGCTGCTGGATGTCTTCTTCCATACTCATGATCCGACGACATTGAATCGGCAGGGGGCTGACGTAGGCACACAATATCGGTCGGCCGTTTTTTACCACGACGCTGAGCAGAAGCGGCAGACCGAACTGATGATCCGTGAACTGGACAAGTCCGGAGACTTTCGCAGCAGAATCGTAACCAGCCTCGAGCGGCTCAGCACGTTTTATCCCGCTGAAGACTACCACCAGGACTATTTTGCTCAGAACGGCACCAACCCCTACTGTATGGCTGTTGTGGGGCCCAAAGTGTCCAAGTTTCAGAAACGCTACAAGGAGCTGCTCAAGGAAAAGTGACCGGCAGAAATCCACCAGGAACGGTCGCTGGGATGCGCCGGAGAACACTCCAGCAGACTCGTCATTGGTCTGGCGATCATTGAGTTGGGCAGCTTCAGGCTTTGTCATTCTCCCGGGCCGGCTCCCGCCCCGGGACGGGGGAGGGTGTGGCACTGGTTCCCGTCAAGGCCTGAGTACCGGCGTCGGGTTATGAGTGTGCCTGCTCTCCCTTGTCGGCGTCGCGGACAGCATCCAGAAACTGTCTGATTTTTGCGTGGTCCTTGACTCCGGCACTTATTTCGACGCCGCCGGCCGTATCCACGCCTGCAGGCCGCGTGCGGCAGATGGCGTCAGCTACGTTCTGCGGCGTGAGTCCGCCAGCGAGGATTACCGGACAGTCCAGTCCAGTCGTCACAGCAGCAAACAACGTGGGTTCGATTTTCCGTCCGGTTCCGCCGTATT
Source organism: Planctomycetaceae bacterium (assembly GCA_023262145.1). Lineage (GTDB taxonomy): Bacteria > Planctomycetota > Planctomycetia > Planctomycetales > Planctomycetaceae > SXXK01. The sequence goes on from JALRDR010000360.1 coordinate 1,812, forward strand.
CACCTGCCACGAATGCGTCCAGCAGAATTCTGATTGCGGGTATCTCGGCGATGAGCTGCAGGATCACTGCCCTGGTCTGCAGGGAAGAGTCCGATCCCGGACGCAGGGCACGAATGAGCCTGATGTGAGAAACGTGCTGATGCAACCGGGAAATGAATTCCAGAGTTTCGTCGCCGTGCAGCTGGACCGAGTCAATGTTGGATTCTGCGATGTGCGAGATGACTGTCTGCATGTCTGAATTCACAAAGACCCCCACAATCTCAGGGCAGTCCGCTCCGAAATCGGCGTGCAGCTGGTCTCGGATTTTTCGTGTCTCCTGTGGTGAAACGTATCGTGATGACCGGGGATAGAAGTTGAATCCCAGTGCTGATACGCCAGCACGTGCAGCTGCGGCTGCATCTTCATAAGTTGTGATTCCGCAGATCTTGGTCCAGATTTCCGAGGTCATCTCAATTTGCTTCTGATTGGTTTTCAGCAGCAGGCGTCATTAACGGACTGCTCTGCGGGCGACGAGGAACGTTCAGAGCTCTAAGAATAAAGGCCCAGCCGACGCCCAGTCCTGCGAGGGCAACGCCAATGGCAAGGAGACCCTGTCGTTGTGCCTGTGTTGCCATCAGACGAACGGGAGCCAATACTCTGGCACGCTCTTCCTGGACGATAACCATCCAGCCGGTTGAGCCTTTTTTTCGGATTGGAGCAAACGCTGCAATCCATTCCTGTGCAGGTTGATCTGCCGAGTCGGCCATCAGTTTTCCTGCGGGATCGCTGTAGCTGGGGAGGCGAAATTCAGGAATCTGCAAAGTTCCGGTGGCATCATGAGGGATCCGCGAGGTGACTTCGTCACCAAGTGTCAGTGCCTGGAAGAGTTCTTCGTCTTCCTTGTTGCGTTCAGCTTCCCGTAGAAACTCTTCGGTCAGACTGGGGTGATCAAGCAGTCGCAGCTGGCGGACTCCATTTTCCAGACGGACCTCTGCGAGGGCAATGAATCGCTCAACCTGTTCGTCCTGAGTATTGGTTACAGATGATCCGGAACTCTGAGACATTGCCCCCCGCAGCCGTTGCTGCAGGTCTCCCAGGTGTGCAGATCGAGAGAGAACGCCGACGACATTGCCATCACTGTCCTTGACCGGCACACTGAGGGCGACCGATTGACGCCCGGTCGTTGTACTTTTGTACGCGATGCAGATATGCGGGGAGGAGATTGGAGCGAGCCCCTGCGGAATCTGTTGCTCTGAAAAGTCCTCGCCCTGGCCATGGAAGTAATCGCGATAGCGGTAATTGCGTCCGATTGAGCGATCACTGAAGGATCTTCTCCAGACCTGAGTGCCATCAGCGGAATTGAGAAACCAGCTGGTATCTCTGCTGCGTCCCCGCTCCTCCGCCACAACCTGAGAATTCTCCCATGCGGTATCCAGTGCCTGCATCCATTTGGGCCGATCGGGGAGTGGCAGATTATGAAACGCGACGGTCTGTTCTGCGATAACGTCCGGTGGTTCCTCCAGCAGTCGTTCCAGTTCTTGTTGTATCGGGAGCGAAGCGACCAGTGTTTTCAGTTCATCAAGTCGATTGTTGATCTCATCTTCAAGCGCTGCCGCCTGCAGCCGGGCAGACAGCGCATCACTCTCGAGCGCTCTGCGCATCAGCTGCTCCTCTGCATCACGCAGGTTGTCAGCGAAGGCGTTTACGAGGATCGGGACTACAGAGATTATCAGGAACAGGGGGACGATGAGCCCGGAGAGCAGAAGTGGTCGGCGAGCTCTTTGTCGCGTGCGTGCCTGCAGAGCTTCAAACACAGCCTGAGCATTGGGATATCGTTCTTCCGGAGCGAGAGCAAGGCAGGTATCAACAATTTCAGCCAGTCTGCGATCAACGCCAGGCATTCGTCGATGCGTTGTCGGAGGGGCGGCCTGAAGGACGGCTTCTCGATAGATATCGAGGCGGCTTTGCAGATCAGCTGCGTTCTGCAGTCGCTGCTGGAGCGCGTCGCTGCGGTGCGGAGGGGCTCCGGTGAGCATCTGGTACAGCAAGGCTCCGATGGCGTACACATCCCAGCGCGCATCCGGCATTGACCTGAGCCCGGCCTGTTCCGGCGCCATGTAATACAGAGTACCGAGGGAGGGGTTCTGTTCATGTGAAAGTCGGGACTGCCCAAAATCACAAAGTCGAACGTGCAGCTGGGAATCCAGGAGGACATTGTCCGGCTTCAGGTCGCAATGCAGCACTCCGGCTCCATGTGCATCCACGAGTGCACTGCAGATCTCTGTGACAATACGTACCGCTTCCTCTACGGAAAATTCTGTTGCCGCCAGATAGCCGGCAAGCGAGCCGTTTTCCATGAATTCCATGACGAACCACGGCGGATCAGCATTCCACCCCACATCCACAAGGCGGATGATATTTCTGGAGCTGTCCACTGCCGCCAGTTTTTCAACCTCTCGGCTGAGCAGGGACCAGTTCAGTCCACGGCTGTGCGGGAAGAATTTGACCGCGACAAGCCGGCCGGTTCGATCTTCTCGGGCAAGCCAGACAACCCCGTACGCTCCGCCACCCAGTCTGCGGAGCAGTGTGTGTCCGGGAATATCAGCGGGGGGACGGCTGTCTTCAATACTCCGCTGCCGGGACTGTTCAAGTTCCGGATCGTCCTGTCGCTGCGTTTCCTTCACGACTTTTCCTGATTAGCTGAGTGGGTGACCGGGAACAGCGACACTACTTCCGTATCTTAGCCGGCACTGCAGCGAAATCCGAGTTCCAGGGGCGAGAATGTCCTGGCTGGGGGCATGAGCGTACCGGTGCCGCCCGGCGGTGCCGCGAGCTCCCACGGAGTTCTTATGCAGGTGGCCCGCTGCTCACCACTCGGCCGCCCCTCGATCCTGGTCCGGGGCCCATACAGATTTCCCAGTCAGCATGACGACGCAATGCATCATCATGGTCAATGACCACCACGGAGTGTCCTGATGACAGCAGAAAGTTGAGGCAGTCCGCCAGTCGAGCGATATCAGCTGCGTGCAGTCCTCCACTGGGCTCATCGAAACAGAACAGCGTGCGACCTCCACGAACCGGTCCCGGCCCGCTCGTTTCTGTTTCAGTAGTCCTGCGTTCGCGTGAGATGCCAGCGAGCGTGGCTGCGATCTTCAGTCGTTGCGATTCACCACCGGAGAGAACGGAGAGCGGCTGATTCAGACGCAGGTAGCCAAGCCCTGCCTGACGCATGGCATTCAATCGCATCTGAATTCGATGCTGATTGCTGAAGAATCGAAATGCTTCGTCGGCAGACATTTCCAGAATCTCAGCGATGCTGCGGTCGCGAAAACGCACTTCAGTAATGTCGGAACGGAAACGTGTTCCGGAGCATGTTTCGCAGCGGCTTTCTATGTCCGCGAGAAACTGCATGGATACGGTGATGGCTCCGCGCCCTCTGCAGTCAGGGCAGCGACCACCAGCGACTGCATTAAAGCTGAAGACGGCAGCAGACCAGTTTCTCTTTCGTGCTTCGTGGGTCTCTGCAAGCAATCTGCGGATATCAGCGAAGATACCCATGAATGTCGCCGGAATACTGCGCAGCGACGCTTTGACTGGTCGGTGATCCATCATCAGAACAGAATCGAGATTCTGAATGCCGTTGACCTCCTGAATTGATCCGGTGGAGTGGCTTGTGGCGGGTGCACCGTGCAGTTTCTCATTGAGCAGTGGAAAGACGGCGTTACTCAACAGGGAACTCTTGCCACTTCCGCTGACGCCTGTGATGACGCAGAAGACACCCAGCGGAATTTTCAGATCGAGTCCGGCAATATTGTGGGAGTGAATCTGCGTGAACTCCAGCCAGCCGTTTGGTTCCCGACGTTCCCGGCCAGCAGCTTCCCGTTCGTTACCGGGAAAAGCCGAAGTGCCGAATTCGGTTGCACGCAGAGCCACTGCAGTCGCGGTGTCGGCATTCCTCAGTTCCTCGGGAGTGCCTGCGAAAACAATTCGCCCCCCTTCCGCGCCGGCAGCAGGTCCCAGCTCAACAATGAGATCTGCTGCACTGAGGATTCGTCGATCATGTTCCACCACCACCACAGAGTTACCTGCGTCACGTAAAGAAGTCAGCAGGCTTACGATGGTTTCCCGTTCTTCTTTGTGCAGTCCCTGTGCCGGTTCGTCCAGAACGTAGAGCGTTCCGGTGAGACCTGAGGAAATCGCGGCCGCCAGCTCGACACGTCGTGCTTCGCCGGTCGACAGCGTTGCGATTGTTCGGCCCGCACTCAGGTAACTCAACCCGCACCGATGAAGCAGGTCGAGCCGTTTTCGGAGGTCACCGAACAGCAGTGTCTCCGGGGCTGGAAGCTGTGCTGCGGGACCAGATTCATCGTCCAGCAACAAGGCGAGTTGCGCCAGTTCGAGAGCGTTGAATTCTGACATGCTCAGATTCCGGTATCTGGCGGCTGCAGCGATGGGATTCAGACCGCCGCCGCCGCAGCTCTCACAGCTCTGCCGCCGCTGGTTGTGGCGATCTCGCTGCGTTCCTGTCTTTTTCTGCGGAAGCAATCCGGATCCGGAACACGTTGGGCATGCTCCGATGGGGGAGGTGCGACTGAACAGCTGGGGTGTCAACGCCGGGATCTCAAGGCGGCAATTCGGGCAGGAACGGATTTCAGCGAAACGCCAGGAGCTCCAGCCTGCCCCGGAAACAGGGATTGTGTCACCAGTGATCGGTGTTTTTGTTTCCGCAATGAACACGCCTTCGCCCGCGAGCTGCGTTGCCAATGCGGCCGCCTCAAGGATTCTCTGCTGGTGTGACGGCATCACATGGAGACGATCAATCACAACCAGAGCGTGGGGATGCTGCCCAAATGATTCAACATCCTCAACCCTGCAGAAATCACCGTCAATCAGACAGCGAGTCAGGCCCTGTCGCAGCCAGTCTGCAGGAGATTGAGGATCACCGACTGCAGCTGATCCGGTGGCTGAGACGTCACGGGGAGCTACGGCAACCAGCAGTCGGCAATCAGCCGCATCTGCAAGCACCTGCTTCAGTGCTGACTCAGCAGTTTCCAGCTGAATGGGAACGTGGCAGTTGGGGCACCAGGGGAGACTGCGCCGAGCGAACAGAGCCTGGAAGCGTTCCTGCAGTCCGAGCCGCTGGGCGATGGTTGTCGTGGATGCCGAGGAGCCGGGTCTCTGCTGAACGGCGACGGCAGGAGGAAGTCCGCTGATCCGATCCGCGGCCGGGCGTTCTGTTCGCTGCAGAAACTGTCGTACCGATGGCGCGAATGTTTCGACATAACGACGCTGGCCTTCGGCGAACAGGGTGTCAAAGGCAAGACTGCTTTTGCCGGAACCGCTCAGCCCGCAGAAAACCACAAGCTTCTGATGCGGAATTTCGAGGGTGATATTCTGCAGGTTGTTGACACGTACTCCTTCAAGTCTGATGGCGGAGACGAATTCCACGAAGCGTGTTCCTGTAAGAAAGAGCTGGTGGCGAGCGTGGCTGACTCAGTCCGTAGTCCTGCGACGCAGAACGAAGACTGCATCACCGAGTTCGTCAGTCAACGGGAAATTGTCAGTGGGTTCGTAACAGAAATCACAGACCTGCAGGAGTTCCAGCAGGGGGACTGAACTGAGCAGTCTGCGGAACTGATCCGCTTTGTAGATACGCAGCCGGTAATCTGCTGCGATGCGACGAGAGTTTTCTCCCCGGGTCTGGCAAAGCGAGAAACGGACTCTCTCAATTCGTTTCCGGCGAGAGAATTCGAGGACACGAACGGTTGTGGTGATTCGCTCTCCTCGACGCAGCACTGTCCAGCGTTCGCAGTCCAGCTCCAGAGCGTCTGGTGGCAGCAGGTGGAATCCCAGCAGGTAGACTCCACCTGGCAGCAGAGCTCTGGCAACACACTCAAGATGCTGACGGGCCGCGTGTTCGGAAAGAAGGTGCCGGAATGTGTTGACAAGACAGTGTGCCAGCGCGAATTTTTGTGGAAGTTCAAATTGCGACATGTCTGCCTGGAGTACTCGGGCAGTTCTGCCTGAGCGGCGAATTCGTCGTTGCGTTTCACTGACACACTTTGCATTGAGATCAATTGCGGTGACAGCGAAGCCCCGGCGAGTCATTTCAAGGACCTGGCGTCCCCCCCCGCATCCGATTTCAAGGACTTGCCGCGTCAGTGCTGGACAGTGAATGTCATGCATTGCGGTGATGAAATCCGCCTCTGCCGTCGTCTCATCAGCAAAGGCCCGATCCCAGAGTACCGGATCGTCATAGCAGTCCACTGGAGTTCTTTCTGGTGCAGAAGATCGACACGCTCGTTTTGTGCGTAAATTGTGGGTCACCGAGTGGGAGTTTGCCAGTGGACTCGGCTGCGGGCGTGCAATTTGACGGAGTAGTTCCTAATCTGCAGAAGCGGAGAGAGCGGCTGAGAACGACGCATGCCTGTGAAGGTGCCTGTGAAGTCAGGATAATGGTCGCTCTCGTACTCCGACAGACGGCCTGATTACTGCGCACCGTATGCCGGCGGTGTCTGCTGGGTTTGCAAAGTGGAGACCTGCTGTGGTTCCTGGAAAAAAAGAAACGCTGGTAATCGTTGCACTCTGCTGTGTCTTCACTGCGGTGGCAAGCGGAGAGGACTGGCCATGGTTTCTTGGTCCCCGTCATACGGGTGAGTCTGGTGAGACGGATCTGAAGCCGGACTGGACCGGCGGTCAGCCACCGGTGCTCTGGAAACAGCGAGTCGGGACCGGGTACAGCGCCCCATCGGTACTCGGCGACAGGGTTGTCGTGCATTTCCGCGATGATGACGCAGAGGTTGTTTCCTGCCGTCGCCGCAGTGACGGTACGGAGTTATGGAGCCATCGTTACAAATCAGAATTTGTGGATCCCTACGGCTATAACAACGGGCCACGATGTTCTCCGGTGCTGACGGAGCAGTTCTGTTACACACTCGGTGCTGAGGGGATGCTGACCTGTGTTCGCCTGCAGGATGGCGGTCTGGTCTGGTCCAACGATCTGCGAGAATCCTTCGAACTGCCGGAGTGGTTCTTCGGAGTTGGCTGTTCTCCCGTTCTGGACGGAGACCGCCTGATTGTTCTGGTCGGAGGCCAGCCTGATTCCGGAGTTGTTGCTTTTGACCGACGTGACGGGCAGGTGCTCTGGAAGCATGTCGGAAAGGAGACGTGGGATGGGTTCGAAACGTCCGAGGGAGAACCTTATCACTGGACCGGAGAAGAGATGGTGGTCAGCTATTCGTCACCGCTGATCGCAACTTTCCACGGTCGCCGTCATCTGCTGTGTCTTGTGAGACAGGGGCTGGTGTCACTTGATCCGGAGACGGGTGAGCAGCACTTTCGTTACTGGTTTCGGGCCCGGGTACATGAGTCGGTAAATGCTGCTCGTCCGGTTGTTATTGGTGATCGCATTCTGCTGTCTGCTGCCTATCAGGTTGGAGCGGCGTTGCTTGAGGTGGACGCGGGAGGCAAATCGGTGACGGAAGTCTGGCGTGATCGCCGGAATCTGCTTGCGCACTGGTCAACACCGATTGTCGTCGGGGACTACATCTATGGTTTCTCCGGACGACACGAAAATGAGGGAGAACTGAAATGTCTGCGTGTCTCTGACGGAGAGGTGATCTGGAGTACATCCGGTTATGACAATGATCTCACGACGCTGCGGATGAACCGAACAACCGGCCGTGTAGTGGATTCGGCAACGGGAAAGGAGATTCCCTACCCGTTTTTTGGGCGTGGGTCTCTGACACGTATTGGCGATCGTTTTATTGTTCTTGGCGAGCGAGGGACGATCGCAGTCGCAGATGTTTCAGCGGAGACGTATCGAGAACGAGGTCGGTTTTCCCTGGAGGAGATTGATTCACCGGCGTGGGTTGCACCTGTAATCTCAGGAGGCATGCTGTTTCTGCGGAGCGAAAAATGGCTTGTCTGTCTGGATCTGAAAGCACCGGTAACAGCCGAGCAGCCTGTGCAGGAATGATTCCGATCAGGTGATGGCGAAATAATTCTCCACGGCGATTTCCATTGCTTCCGCAGTGGCGACCATCGGCAGCTGATTGAATTCGCAAAAACTGGATGCCTGCAGCAGCAGATCACGCGGATGACAGAATCGCATTTCTCGCGATGCTCTGAGGAAATGCGTTTCGATCAGGTGATTGATGATGTCCTCTTCGATGTGCAGATTCAGTGCAGCAGCAGTCTCTCGAAGCTGGTTTCGAAACTGCGTTTCGGTGGGCCCGGGAATTTCGATTTTGTAAGGAATTCTGCGGAGGAAGGCGGCATCCACAAGATCACGGGGTTCAAGATTCGTGGAAAAGACCAGGAGTTGCTCGAAGGGGAAGCGGATCTTCTTTCCCGTTGGCAGGTTCAGGTAATCAACCCGCTTCTCAAGCGGAATGATCCAGCGATTCAGCAGATCGGTGACCGGAATTCGCTGGCGGCCGAAGTCGTCGATGACCAGAACGCCGCAGTTGCTCTTGATCTGCAGAGGTGCCTCACAGATCCGTGATGCGGGATTCAGGCTGACTTCAAGTTCGTTCATTGTGAGTTCGCCGCCGGCAATGATCGTGGGCCGCTGAATTCGAACCCAGCGGCGATCAGTCTCATCAGATTCAAGCAGCTGGTAGTCACTCGATTCCGAATCTGCGAGCTGGTGCACAGTTGGATCAAAGACGCGAATAATATCGCCATCGACAGCGACTGCCTTGGGGATCCAGATCGACTTCTCAAAAGCTCTGACAATGCGTTCTGCGACGGACGTTTTACCGTTGCCCGACTCCCCATAAAGAAACATGCCTCTTCCGGAGTTGATTGCAGGGCCAAGGCGATTCAGGACAGAGTCGGAAAGATTCAGGTCTGCGAAAGCAGCAACAAGTTCGTCCCTTGAGATTCTGCTGCGGCACAGACTTTGAGCTGTCACCGCTGCCTCATAGTCCTCCAGATGAACAGGAGCGGCTCCGTAGTAAGTTGATTCTGACTGAAATTGCCGCGCCTTTTCGCGTCCTGCCAACGTGAGTGCAAATTGTGGATCTCCGGCTGCAGTTGTTCCCGTAAGTTCAAGCAGTTTGTCGTGTCGAAACTGACGCAGTATCGGTTCAATGAGTCGCCACGGGAGTGCAACCTGAGCAGCGATCTGCCGGCCTGACGTGGTGGAGTTCTGCATCAGGTAGCGGAACACGATTCGTTCCAGCAGCACTGGACTTACGCGAGCTTCGCGGAGTGAGCGGGGTGTGCGCGGAACAAAATCCTCGGCATTGTCGTCACGGGAACGGGGTGCGACGTCGTCAAGAATCAGATTCACTCGGTCCAGCAGTTCGTCGAAGGCCGGACTCTTGCGTTCAATGCTGGGGATCACCATGGGAAAGTCCAACAGGATTGGTTGTGGCATCGAAGAATCGATGGAGGGGTAACCGTAGGTTTGGTCAGAATCCGAAGTTCGTCAAAGCGACTTCGTGGGAGTGCTCCGGTGTTGAAGTGATCGCTGTGCCGGATGCACTGATTGTATGGTGTATCCCGGCATCCCGGAGAACTGAGTCAGGCCGGGATGTCATGCTGCTGGTCTGGAAAGGAAGCTGAGCGTGCATCCGTTTATGGTGTGCGTTAGACTTCATCGCAGCGATTCCTGCTGCAGGCAGGCCGGAACACTTCCGGTTTTTATAGCCAGCCGGTCCCGCTGAACCCGCCCGGACTGACTTCCTGAATCTGCATCACGCTGCGCACAGATGCACTGGCGTCCGCTGAACTCGTCAGGGCTTTACCGTGATCCATAAACCTTGAAAGAGAGAGAAAATGCGTTTTGCAATCTGCCAGGAGCTTTACGAGGACACGGAATGGAGTGAGCAGTGTCGTCTGATTGCAGAAGCCGGGTATACCGGTATTGAACTGGCCCCATTTTCTCTTGGTGACAATCCTGCTGCAGTCTCCGACGAACAGCTGGATACGGTGCGAACAGTGGCGGAGTCACACGGATTACAGATCATTGGACTGCACTGGTTGCTGGCAAGGACAGAGGGGCTTTATCTGACAAGTCCGGACGCTCTGGTACGGAGCAGAACCGCAGAGTACCTCGGCAGATTATCAGAGATCTGTAGTCATCTGGGGGGCACTGTGATGGTGCATGGTTCTCCATTCCAGAGAAGTCTGCTGCCCGGCGTCACGATGGAGCAGGCGCTGGAATATGCAGCCGACGTTTTTCAGCAGGCACTCCCGGCATTTGAACGCAACTCAACCGTGTTGTGCCTCGAACCACTGACCTCAAAGGAAACGGACTTCATCAATACGTGCGAGGAGGCGATGGGGCTGATCGACAGGCTTGATCATCCGTGTCTGCAGCTGCATCAGGACGTCAAGGCCATGCTTGGAGCTGAGCAGGATTCGATACCGGATCTGATTCACAGATTCCACCACGCATGTCGACACTTTCATGTGAACGATACGAATCTGCTTGGACCAGGCATGGGGGAAACGGACTACGAGCCAATTCTGCGAGCGCTCGTTGAGAGCGAATATGATGGCTGGGTGTCGGTGGAGGTTTTTGATTACTCGCCAGGAGCGCAGCATATCGCCGTCGCAAGTCTGCGGCACATGCAGGATGTACTCGCGCGGTTGTCTTCAACGTAATGCATTCAGCACGGTATTTCGATCGGGAGTGAGCGCACCGTTGGAACGCAGAGTTGGAGTTTGTTGCGCGTTGAGAATGCGGACTTGAATGCAGCTGCTGCATGATCAAACCAGAGGTTGATTCCTGAAGGTGAAAGAAAGTAAAAAAAAAGTTGACTTCGAGTGCTGAATGTTGGCGACAGGTATTGCGTTATTTCATTGAACTCCTACATTTCAAACTTGATTGACAGATTTTTGTTTCAGTGCTGGAAGCACTCCGAGACAAAACTGCGATGTGACCAGCACGCTGGTCACATCGCTGAAGAATCTGTCACACAGTGTTCACAACGTTGTGAGTACTTGTACAACCCGGATGGTGGTGGTCCTGACTTTTCAGAGCCCGGTAAGCTTCGGCAGGACGCCACTGCAGTTCAACTTTTATGGAGGTAAGAACTGTGGCAAAGAAGGCTGCTAAGAAGGCTGCTCCCAAGAAGGCTGCAGCAAAGGCTGCTCCCAAGAAGGCTGCGGCAAAGGCTGCTCCCAAGAAGTCAGCTAAGAAGGCTGCTCCGAAGAAGTCAGCCGCGAAGGCTGCTCCTAAGAAGTCAGTGAAGAAGGCCGCTCCCAAAAAGGCAGCTTCCAAGAAAGCTGCCAAGAAGGCGTAGTAAGTAATGATCTGTTCGCAGATCTGAAAGACAGACAGCGACTGGTGGAATCCCATCAGTCGTTTTTTTTTGTGGTCGCGGGATGCTGATTGCTCGACGAAGCTGTCAGTTTTTCCGTATTCTCTGCGTCGCTGCAGCAGACTGCCTTCAGAGCTGTCAGGTGAATGCTGCAGGGATCTCCATCGCGGTCGTGACTGGCCTGATCAACGGAATGACCGCGTACATGAACACATTCTGCAGAGGGAGAGTGGGAAATGAATAGTGTTGCCTTGTTGACGGTGTTTGCAGTGTCCTGCCTGTTGCAGGGAGCCCCGTGTTCTGGCGATGAGAAGACGTCCTCGGTTGCTCTGGAAGTCGGGGACAAGGCGCCCGCGTTTGAGGCGGCGGCAGAAGACGGAAAGCTCTGGAAGTCGGCGGAACATGTGGGCCGGAAGGTGATCGTGGTCTACTTTTACCCCGCGGATATGACAGGGGGCTGTACGAAGCAGGCTTGTGCATTTCGAGACGACCTCGGACAGCTCAAGGGAAAAGGGGTGGAGGTCGTTGGGGTGAGTGGTGATTCCGTTGAAAACCATCAGTTGTTTCGCCGGGCGCACAACCTCAATTTCACACTGCTCGCTGACACTGACGGAAAAGTGGCCGAGGCATTCGGCGTGCCGATTTCGCGGGGTGAGAAGAAGGTTCAGGTAACGATCGACGGAGAGGAGCATCTGCTTGTTCGCAATGTGACATCTCGCCGCTGGACATTTATCATCGACCGTACTGGAAAGATCGCGGCGAAGAATACGATGGTTCAGGCAGCTGAAGACAGCCAGGCTGTGGCCAGGATTGTCGACCTGCTTTCTGAGCGGTGAAGAATAACGCTATGCAGCGTCTGACATCCAATCGTGACAGCGACGAGGAATGCGGACTGGAGATTCATGAGATATCACAATGTATGTATCGAGTCAGTTTGCCATCGGCTTCCCACTGAAGTCGTCACATCTGAGGAGATCGAGCACCGGCTGGCTCCGGTTTACGAGCGTCTGCGACTGCCTGCTGGCAGACTGGAGCTGATGACAGGCATCCGTGAACGTCGTTGGTTTGCCGCCGGAACGCTGCCAGGCAGCGTCAGTGCTCTCACAGTGAAAGACGCAGTCAATGCTTCAGGGCTGGATCCGCGTCTGTTCGGTGCGCTGATTCATGGTTCCGTGTGTCGTGATCGGATGGAGCCTGCCACCGCCGCCGGGGTACATGCCGCCAGTGGGCTGCCAGCGGAGTGTCTGGTTTTCGACGTCAGCAATGCTTGTCTGGGTCTTCTGAACGGAGTGCTGATTGCTGCAGACATGATCGAGCTCGGTAGAATTCGCGCTGCGGTTGTGGTGGGCACCGAAAGTGGTCGCGACCTTGTGGAAGGAACCATTGAATCGTTACTTGATGATCAGCAGCTGACCAGACAGAGTATCAAACCTGCGTTTGCCTCCCTGACGATTGGTTCCGGTTCAGCAGCGATCGTCCTGTGCGACCGCAGGCTCAGTCGCAGCGGCCATCGTCTGCTGGGAGGCAGTTGCCTGGCTGATTCTTCAGCACATGCGCTTTGCGCCGGCGGGGTAGAGGCTGGCAGTGGCGATTCACGACCCAGGATGGAGACCGATTCAGAAGCATTGCTGCACGCCGGTATTTCACTTGCCCGGGAAGCATGGGCAAATACGAAAAAGGTTCTTGGCTGGACCAATGAACAGATCAACCGTGTATTCACGCATCAGGTGGGTCGGCAGCATCGTGCGGCGTTGATGCAGCAACTGGAACTTAATCCCGATCTGGATTTCCCGACGGTTGAGCTTCTTGGCAACACCGGGGCAGTGGCATTGCCGATTGCATTATCGATGGGCCTCGAGGGACGCAGCGGGCAACCAGGCGAGAAGTGTGCACTGCTGGGAATTGGGAGCGGCCTGAATTGCGTCATGCTTGGTACAGAGTTTATTTGATGGAGTCAGACTGACGGGCTGTGAGCAAATCAGCGAGGACCAGAGCCGTATGATTAGTTCGATTTCGCGAGCTGTGACGGTTATTCTGGTTCTAGCGGTGAATTCGGTGAAGAAATGGCCAAAATCAGCTATCTGGAGTGTGTTGATTCGTCGTTCATTTCGAAGAAATAGAGGGAGCGGTAGCGTCCCCAGCGAGCAATGATCAGCAGAAATGGGAGTCCGCCTGCACGTGTGGACCGCCTTGCTGTTCTTCCCCGGCGTCAACCGGCGTAGTGTGGTATGCTGTGTTCAGGGCAACCATAGTACTGCACCCGTACACCGATGGAATTTTTGGCGATCGCCGTAAACGAGGAAACCTGCGTTGAGAGCGTTGATCAGCGATATACATGGCAACCTTGAAGCACTGACTGCAGTGCTGGCCGATATCCGCAGCAAAGGGATCAAAGAGATCTACTGTCTGGGGGACGTGGTTGGTTATGGCCCAAATCCTGCGGAGTGTATCGATCTGGTGATGGATCTTGATCTCTGTCTGCTGGGCAACCACGATCAGGCTGCATTGTTTGATCCGGAAGGCTTCAATGCCGCTGCAGAGCGATCAATTTTCTGGACCAGATCAGTACTTGAAAAGGGACGCGGCCCGGATGCTGAGCGTCGCTGGGACTATCTTGGCGAGCTTAGTCGGCGGCATCGGGATGACGCACGCAGAATAATGTTTGTTCATGGCTCAGCCAGAAATCCGCTCAACGAATATGTGTTTCCGGATGACATTTACAATCAGGTGAAGATGGAAAAGATCTTCGCGTTGATCGACCGAGTTTGTTTTCAGGGGCACACCCATATTCCGGGAATCTTTACCGATTCGATGGAGTTTCTGGTGCCGGAGGAGATCAACTTTCGGCATACGCTTGGTGGTGCGAAATACATGATCAACGTCGGTTCTGTCGGGCAGCCGCGCAATAACGATCCACGATCTTCGTATGTCACTCTGGACGGCGATGAAGTCTGTTTCTATCGCGTCGAATATGACTTTGAAAAGACAATCGAAAAGATTTACGCAATCCCTGAGCTGGATAATTTCCTTGCGGACAGGCTGCGAGACGGTCGCTGATCGGCAGGGTTACTGCAGTGCCAGACCGTTGGCTTCAGATTGCTGCTGCTCAGTTGAGGTTGAGGAGTGCGGAGCAGGTGCGACTGTTTCTGAGGAGTTGTTGTGCATCGGTCTGATAAAGACCTGTACTCTTGAGTTGGAGAGCCCGCTGACAATGCCGGATGACTGGGGAGTCAGAGCAACACGTACTTCGACGACACGAGCATCAGTGTCACTCACCGGATCATTCGTGAGCACGACTTTTCGAGCTACCAGTTGCCCAACTTCAACAACTTCTCCCTGAAGTTCGATGTCAGAAGCATCAAGTTGAATGCGGGCGGTATCGCCGATACTGATTCGCGGTACATCACCTTCAAATACTTCCGCGACGGCATGCATTTCTGCAACATTGCCGATTTCCACGATTGCGGAGCCGTTGAACCGCTCACCTGGGTATGTGTGTATCTTCAGGATTCTGCCATCGATCGGGGATCTGACCTTTGCTGTTGATGCGGTTGCCTGCGCCGAATTCAGAGCCGCCATCGCTGTATTCAGCCTGCTTTCGAAAACGGCAAGATCGCTCTGTCGGATATCCTGCAGCGCATATAGCTCGGCCTCAGCCTGACGACAATCTGCTTCCAGACTATCGCGGCGTGTCCGGCAGATTTCGAATTCCTCCTTGCTGATCGCCTGTTTTGCCAGCAGCTGTTCAGCACGGTCGAGGTCGCGTTCTGAGGATCGGAACTGAATGGTGAGTTTTCGGATGGCCGCCTGTGCGGCTTCAATTTCTCCGGACTTGGCTCCGGCAGCGAATTGCTGCAGTTCAGCTTGTGCAAGGTCCACTGCAGACGTCGCTTCCTGGCAGCGAGCTTCAAGCAGTGCAGTATTTCCGAGGACGGCCACGACCTGGCCAGTGCTGACCTGATCGCCTTCGGCAACAAGCAGTTCCTGAATTGTGGCACCATCATTACCCGCTTCAGGGACGATTCGCAGGATCCGTCCAGCCGGCTCCAGCCGGCCGAGGGCATGCACCACCATCATTTCAGGTTGCCGACGCAGATTCTGCGTAGCGGAAGACGTGCCGGAAGCCTCAGGGTTGGATTCTGCCAGCGGCGACAAGAGGAACGCCGTCAGGGCGGACCCGGCAAGAAAGCCGCCAAGTGTTGCCATATACCAGTTGAACCTGCTCATGCACTACTCCAGACACGGAAAGTCTCCTGTCCGATTGTAGGGAGCAAAGTTGCGATCGGCACGAATTTACGCCGTAAAACGGGGTGTTTCGCACGGTTGCAGTTCATCAGGCCGTCTGTTGTGCAGCAACGGCAGCCGGACGAGGGTCAGTTCTCAGAAGATCTGAGAACGTCACCGGGAGCCGGGGCATCGGGAGCGGGCGGAACTGGCTGCTGTTCCGTTGCTGGTTCAGTCTGCTCGGGGTCTGACGTTGGCGAAGCCATGCGATTCCTGCGAAATGGGTTTTCAGGACTGCTGAAAACTTCCGGCGCCGAGTACAGGTTCGGGTTGTCGATGCCATGTTCCCGTGCGTGTGCGCGCATCAAGGAACCATTGAGTGCATCACTGTCCCAGTCTCCTTCGGCGAGCTTGACTCCGTTGACAGTGAGCAGGTTTCCGGTGGCAAGATGGAAATTTGTGATGGCCTTGTTGTAGTTCACCAGTTGCTGATGGTAGGCAACTTCTGCGTCTGCGAGGCTAGCCTGTGCTCTGAGCATCAGGTCTGATGTTTTTGTTCCCTTCTCAAACTGAATAGTTCGCACTGCCACGTGATTTTCAGCCGCTCGAATGCGGCGCAGATTTGACTGTGAGGCGGCCCACGCGGCAGCAAGATCCTGAATTGCAGTGGCAATATCGTGAGCAACACTTTGTTCCTGAGCAGCCAGCACGGCGTTGGCTTTTGCCAGTTGCAATTCATAGTTCCTGCTTTGACTCCGTGACTGTCGCAGCCCGACAGGCAGCGACATTTCCAGTCCCATTGACCATGTGTCGAGGTCATCTGCGGTCATTGAGCCATACACGCTGTCGGAGCTTTGAGAGAGCATTGCGTCACCATTTCCCATGACCGCGTACGACCCTACAGCATCCAGTTGTGGTCGTACGAGGCTGCGTGCGGCATCAAGCTGCAGTTTCAGGCTGCGGATCTGCCATTTCTGACGCCGTAATTCAATGCGTTGTGCCAGTCCGTCATTCGCTGCCGTTTCCCAGTCAGGACTCAGTTGCTCAAGCACGGGTTCTGTCGAAGGACGCAGTACTTCGCCGTCATTCATTGGCAGTCCGATCAGTCGTCGCAGAGCCGCTTCTGCGGAATACAGATCGTTGAGTGCAAGTTCCAGCTGCGCTCGCGTCTGAAAGAAACGGTCCTGCGCCTGGTGCAGGTCAGCAGGATCGGTCTTCCCCAGCTGGACTTCATAATACAGTACTTCGGCAGTCCGGTGAGCACTGTTGTGAGCCGCAGCATTGGCGTCATAGACTCGATATGCCAGGTAGAGATCCCAGTAGGAATTCTCAATATCTCTCAACGCATCACGCACGGAGAGTTCAAAATCTGCAAGGGTAATGTCCTGATTGATACGAGCAATCACGACGCCCTGGCTTACACCAGCAATTGCTCCGAAGCCAGGTCTGACCGGTCCCGCGACGCGCGTGAATTCGGTTCCGGCACCGGCGAGCAGAGGCTGACGTAACTGTGCCCCAATTTGTCCCATGTAGTCAGCGTCTGAGCCTGCAGCATAGTTCCAGTTGTGAAACAGACTTACGGACCCGCCTGAGGCGAGTGACTTCTGCAGCCCCGTGCTGAAGTCTGCGGTGTCGCCACTGTTCATGTTCAGCTGTGTACCCCAGCGAGTATCAAAATCGCTGAGTGCCGCTTCCAGACCGCGTCGCCCGAACAGCACTCCGGTTTCCTGAATTGCTGAGTCATAGACAGACGGGACGGTCTGAGGAGCCGTCAGTACGCGTGCTGCCCCGATCCCGCCGAGCGCGCTGGATTCGATTACGCGATTTTGAGAGAGGGCCGTAAAGATGGCGTCATGCAATGAAAAGTCACGCACCTGATCTTCCTGCCGACGGGCGAGGCTGCGTGGTTCAATTGCTGAACTGACAACCGGAGACGTTTCATTGTCAATCAGCGGGTATTCAATGGCAGTGTTGTGATCCTTGCTGTGCCGGGCATCAACAGGATCGATTGGATACTGCAGGTCACTTACAGTCAGTGAAGATCCTGTACAGCCGGCTGAAAGCAGCAGCAGCAGAAAACCAGCGAGCGGAGCAATCAGCAAGAAGTGCCGATTTTCGGGGCAGTGACGGAACTCCTTGTGTCGGCGGAATCGAGCGGGAGTTCTGTCGAATGGCAGAGTCATGGAAGGGCCTGTCACGTGCGATTTCAGCGAAAGCCTGCCACTGGCTCACGTCTCAGATGCGTGCTGCACCCGGCGGCAGGTTGTTCTGATCCACACGCCACGCAGGCAGTTTCGGCAACAGCAACTCAAATTGCTGCGGTACTCTGTCGACAGAGCGCAGGATCAGCTATCGGTGTTATCGTCGTTAAGGTCCCTGCAGCTTGAATATTCAGACTCAGGACCGTATTCGATATAACTGATTCCAAGCATTTTTTTGATGAAGACGACCTCGCCTGCGTCGTTTCCCTCAATTGCGTGTCCTGCCAGCTGAAGCGCATAACCCGCCAGAAAGGACGTGACCACCCAGCTTGCCGGGGAATCGACAGCAAGCAGAGCGGGGGCGACCACAAACGTCAGTGGAACACCGGCAAGGTGCAGCAGCTGATTCTTCCTGTTGCGATGCCGTGGCAGATAGTTCCTGAGGAATCTGGCGATCATTGAGGACGCCCCTGTTTGCAACTGGCAAGGCTTGTTGCGGATTTCATGGGTGCAGGAGTGCGCCTGACGGCGACGAGAGAACCTTACTCATCTGAATCCGAGGTAGCTTTGCCGGCACGTCGGCGAGTTTCTCTGCGAAAAACAGCCACAATGTCTTCAATCGGAACAACAAACAACAGATTGTTGCCTTCGAAGTCCACAGGAATCGCACCCTTGGGGTGAAAGAGCACCTTGTCGTACTTTCTGATGGGAAAGTCCTCGTTGCGATTAATCTGAACACTTACCTCGACGACACGCCCGGTAATCGTGGGGATCTCGGAATTGTCGGGCAGCACAATACCGCCACGCGTTGTCTGGCGTGCTTCGTCCTTGCGTATGAGGACACGCATGCCCAGCGGTTCGACGTATTCGGCCACAGGTTCCTCTGCTGTTCATCAGGAGATCGAATTTACCGAAGTAGGAGGCACAGCGGACTCACCGAACTCTGCTGGTCGAGGAAACCGCTGAGATTCAACTCAGTAAGTGACGCAACCAGGTCCGGGGCTTTCTGCGCGAGCCACACGACCACGCGACATTTTAGGGATGTACGCTCAGCGAGGACACTGACCGCTCAACGCAGTTTGCCTGATTCTCATTCGCTTTCGATATAGTGGGAAGTGCTCTGTGAAGTGTAGATGGGATCGACGTAGTGCGGACCCTTGTAACGCACCTGCTGCGGAACAGGATCTGAGCCCGATACCGCTGGAAGATCTTCCACTTCGTCCGGACGCTGATTGTTGGTGGCAGTTGCCAGGATTCGCCCAAGTGGCCCCGCGAGCAATGCGGGCAGGACGATAAAGTCGCCCCAGAAGGCGGCTATGACGAGGGCTGCCATGACCCATCCGAAACGGCTGATGAGCAGAAGTTCAACAGGATACAGCGTCAGAATGCCCAGACCTACCACAACAGTGGTCTGCAGCAGGGCAGGACCACAGTGGACGAGTGCTTCAGTTGCCGCTGCCTGCTGCGAAAGGCCTTTCCGCAATTCTGTTACAAAGCAGTTGATCAGATGCAGAGTTCCATCAACCGCCAGTCCAAGAGCAATCGAAGCAGTAATCATCGTTCCTGTATCGACATGCACATTGGCCCAGCAGAGCAGTCCAAAGACCATAATGATGGGCACGACATTCGGGATCATCGAAAGCAGTGCTGCCACAAGACTTCTCTGCATGCACGTCATCACACCGACGATCAGAGCCACCGCGAGCCCGAAGCTTGAGACAAGGCTTTCCAGGAGGGCTTCCTGGGTCCGCATAAAGATCGGAACCATCCCTGTAACGATGGTCCGCGGCATCCCGCCATCGAGGCTGCCAAGAGTCTCTGCTGCAATCTGATTCAGTTCATTGGTCAGTACCCGGTAGTCGCAGTCAGAAAGAATGCTGGACTGGCAGGAGATGCGCCAGATTTCGTCACCCTCGTTCTGCAGTGTTACTCCGGCATCGCCCGGGATTTTCAGATCTGTATTTGCCACGGCGATCATGGAAGCCACGTCAGCGGTTCTGCTTTCCGGCCCTGTGATGCGACTGCGAATCATCTGTTCCTGTTTACGACTGCGCATTCGTGTCAGCCGGTTGGGCGAATACCAGCCACTGAGGTCAAGGAATGAGGCGAGTGAAAGTGCTCCACTGACTTCCGGATGTTCCTCCAGCGCTTCCTGCAGACGACGGACGGCTTGTACGCGCTGATCAAAAGGAAGTGCCTGCTGTTGTTCCCTGCTGAAGCTGACAATCGTGTCGACCGGTACAATTCCCGACAGGTTCTGTTCCAGAAACTCGTAGTCGGCAACAATTCGGGCGTCGTCCGGAAAGTACCGAATCGCTTTCGTTTCAGTGCGAAACCACTGCAGGCCAAAGCCGGCAATTGCAGTAAGTCCCAGGCTGGTAACAATGTGAAATCTGTAATGCTTCGTTATCAGACCGGAGAATCGACGGAACCACTGTTCGGCCGCCCCGGTTTCCGTCGTCTGCGGCGTTTTTGAGTGAAGCAGTGCTGCCGGCAGCAGTAACAGGACGCTGGCAACAGAGATAATGCAGCCGATCGCACTGTAGAATCCAAAATCACGAACGGGGACAAGATTGCTGACCAGCAGTGAAGCCAGTCCAATCGCAGTTGTTGAAGCGGCCAGAATGCACGGCATCAGTGCATAGGAAACGGCCTCACTGACGGACTGCTGAGCAGTCTGCCGGGATGATTTTCTCCAGTAATTGCACAGGTGAATGGCGCCTGAGACAGTGATCACCAGCAGCAGTGTTGGCATCACGATCAGAACCATGTTCATCGATCCTCCCATTGGCACGATGAGGGAGGTGGCTGAGGCTGCGGCAAAGATTGAGACTCCCTGGACGATCAATGCAAGTTTGAAGCTCCGCAGTGTCAGCCAGCTGCAGAAGAATCCGGCAATTGCTGCCAGAGCCATGGGTGATCGTTGCCAGATTTTCCAGACAGGGACGGATTTATTCCAGGATGCATCGCGGACGGCTGCGTTGACCGCCGTGCTGGCGATCGAGCTGCCACCCATGCGAAGCGATTCTTCGGGAATACCGCACTCTGCCGCAGCCGCCCGGATATCGTTGACCGCTGCTTCCTGCTCCAGCAAACCCTGTGCGCTAAGACTGACTGAAACCGCAGCGACTGCTCCGGGAACGAACCAGGTTCTGACAACAGCAGGGTTTGAGTCATCAGCCGGCAGTTCAACTGCTTCAATGCACTCGATGATCAGCTCAGTCTGGTGAGAATTCAGGTGCATCGTGTCCCACTCGAACTGCAGGTCTGCATGCGGAAGGTTTGCACTCCAGTCAGCAAGTTGAAGATGCACGCCGGCCAGCTTTTCATCATCGACAGCTGCAGAATTCTGATCTGGAACCGGCAGCGTGCGTGTCACCTGCTTCAGCTCTACGCCGAATCGCTCGTGAACAGTCGCCTTCAGCGTATTTGTAACGCTGGTTGAAAACCTGGCCGCTGTTTCACTCAGTTGCAGGCACAGCGGGCCATTTCCGGTCAGAAGTCCGACAGTGTTCTGCAGGGACTCTTCAATCGTTCGTTCGCCCTGCATTCGAGCAATCATTGTTGCCGGTTGCGTTACAGCGCCTACGTAGGGAGAGCCGCCCTCGCGTTGTTCGTTGCGCTGAATCCCGCTCAGCAATCGCGCGAACTGCGGGATCCTCGGGTCGGTTACAGAGCAATCATCCCAGGACACGAGAATCCGCTCTTCCTGCGGAAACGTCTGCTGATACCAATGCAGGATTTCTGCCTGCAGATCGTCATCCGGCAGCCATCCGGTGACGTCATTGTGCATCCGCAGACGAGTGAGCGAAAAGAGAACCAGTGGTATCAGAAAGGCAGCAACAGCCACCGATCTCAGAGCGATTCTCCTGCTCCGCGTTGTTGTCCAGTCCGTGTGTTCCATCTCAGCGTGGCCCGTCGATTCGTGGCGCGCTGTCTTCCATGACCTATGTTCATCCCCTGACTCCTGCTCGGGGGACTCCGTTCCTGTGTCGTGAATCGGCATGCTTTGCCGAAGATTCAAGCAATCTTTCGCCGCCGCGATTCAGTTTCCGGTGAGCGACGTGGAATTGGAGGGCGAATCCAGTTGTTCACTCACTTCGTGTCGTTCGAATTAGTGGAGCGTGGCAGAGTTTGTCAGCAGGGATGCCTTTCCCACGGCGGAAATAGCCGTCAGACTTTGCGCTGTCGGCAAATTCCGGGGAAGAGTCAGAATCAGAACGGCGGGAATACCCGCAACCTCCTCCTGAGAAACGGATTGTGCTGGGAATGGAAAGCAGGAGTCATGACAGATGCTGGCAGCAGAGATCACTGATTGTCGGACCATTCGGCTGGTACACGTTCCGGAGCCGCAACTTACGGCGGAGCAACGCGACTCTGGATTCGTGGTTTTTGAAGCATCTCTGGGTTGTCTCTGCGGATCGGATCTGCCGTTTTTTGACGGAGACTTTGAGGGGCATGCGATTGCCTACCCGCAGCCTGTGGGAATGAGCCTGCACGAGATTATTGGTCATATTGTGGAGAGTAGTTCTCCGCAGTGGCCGGCGGGCACTCGAGTCGTGGCTGTACCGGAGCGTCAGCATGGTTTTTTTGAGCGATTTGTGGTTTCCGATCGACGCCTGATTGCCGTTCCTGAAGGACTCCCGGACGAGCAGGCACTGATGGCTCAGCCGTTTGGTACTGTGCTGCACGCCCTCCGTAAGCTGCCAAATCTGATCGGGATGCATGTTGTCGTGCTTGGTCAGGGGCCCATCGGTCAGATGTTCAACGCCGGACTGCGGAATCTCGGTGCTCAACGAATCATCGGGGTTGATCCACTGCAGTCCCGACTTGACTGCAGTAAGGAGATGGGGGCGCACGCAACGGTCTGTGCTGAGGGGGGCGATGCTGCCGCAGAGGTGGAGGCGTTGCTTGATGGGGGGCGTCCGGACATTGTGATTGAAGCAGTCGGGCATCGCAGTCAGGCTTTGAATGCAGCATTTGAACTGGTGAAGACCAACGGCACAATCCTCGTATTCGGAGTCCTGCCGAACCAATGTGATGGAGTGGCACTGCGAGGGGCGATGTGGAAGAATGCGAAGATTCTGACCAGCATACACCCTGATTTTGAGCGAACGTTTCCCCTTGCAATGAGCTGGATTGATGAGGGTCGGGTGGATTTTCGTCGACTGCTGACGCACCGCTTTCCGGTTCATGAAGTACAGCATGCGTTCGACGTGTTTCGTGACCGTCAGGATGGTGCTCAAAAAGTGCTTTTGGATTTCAGGGCCGGCCCGGAGGCCTGAAAGAATCTACCTCCACTGCGGCGAACTGAAATCGCTTTGTCTGAAGGAGTAACACATGCCTGGAAAAGCAATCCGTTCTGATTCTGTGAATCATCGCACAACAGGATTCGCGATGCCTCCACTGGGGGGCTCGGGGCTGGAGGCACCGTCAGCAGCGGTGCACGACGGCGACACCGTCAACTGTCAGCTCAACGGGAACCTCGGCGTCCGGCTCCTCGGAATTGATACTCCCGAAATCAGTTTCCAGCTGGGGGAGCGAAGTTTTGTACAACTGGATTCACCGCTCTGGGAGGAATTTCTGGCGGATCCCTTGTCAGGCAAGTGGGGGGAATTTCCCGCAAGAATGCCGATGCATCTGCAGGCGAGGCTGGAGGCAGCAACGGGGCCCGGTGCCGCTCAGACACACTTTTTTCATGCTGATCAGGCGCGCATTGAGTTTCAGCGTCTGATTGAGCGTGACATGGAAGTGATGCAGCAGGGGCTTGCTGACTTTGGATACTACATGAACTTTGGATTCGAGGTGATGGATCGATATGGTCGTCTGTTGTGTATGCTGAATCGAAATCAGCCAGAAAGGCAGATACCAGCTCCTCGTCCCCCCACTTACAACCTGCGACTTCTTGAACGTGGTCGGGCCTTTCCGTATCTCATCTGGCCCAACATTAACCCGTGGGATCGTCCGGAAAACCCGGAAGATGCTGTGATTCCGCCGGGCGGTGCCAGGCAGATGGCCGCTGCTGACAGGGAACTGCAAAGCGTGCGTCTGGCGGTGAGCAACGCGAGGCAGAAGCATCTGGGGATTTTTGACATGACCCGTCCCCTGCTGCTGGAGCCATTTGAACTCAGAAATCTGGCACGTCGGAGTTTTCCTTCACGCTACCTCATCGATCTGAAGTCTGAATCTGACGAGCTGATCCATCCGCTCAACTATCCTCAGGTGGCTCTGCCGGAGGATCGTCTCTGGATTCCACAGATTTATGTCCCGTTGTTCATTGAGGCTGGCTGGAAGAAGCAGGCTGCTCCGGTGGTCGGCTGAAATTGAGCCTGCCGGTTATCTGATTCCAGAGTGTGAGGTGCCTGGAAATGGTGTCCGATGTCGATCAGTTACGGCTCCGACTGGCAGGAACAAGCGAATGGCGGGCGGATGTCGGAATTGTCCTTGGTTCCGGGCTGGGCGGCATCGCGGATGCCCTGCTGGAGCGTCATTCCGGGAGCGTTTCATTTGATGCTCTGCCGGGCCTCGCGGCACCGGGAGTAGCAGGGCATTCGGGAGTGTTCAGTGCAGGTGCCACTGCGGGTCTGAATGTTGTCATTCAGACCGGCAGAGTTCATCTGTATGAGGGGCATTCTCCGGCTGTAGTGACAGCGCATGTTCAGCTGATGATCAGTCTTGGAATTCGTGTACTGATACTGACTAATGCTGCAGGCGGAGTTCGCGATGGTTTTCAGCCTGGTGACTTCATGCTGATCGAGGATTGTCTGAGTCTGCCGCTGCTGACTTCCCCGGAGGAGCGGCAGGCATACCCGGATTCGACTTCGAGGCTGCAGTTGACCGCGGCGCATCTGTGGAATCCTCACCTGATCCGTCTGGTAGAGCGGCAGTCTCATATTGTGCCGGTGCATCGGGGCACCTATGCAATGATGCCTGGTCCGACGTACGAGACGGCAGCCGAAGTTCTGATGTTGCGTGGCTTTGCAGTCGATGCAGTCGGGATGAGTACGATTCCGGAGGCACGCTGCGCAGCCGGTCAGGGAGTATCGGTCCTTGGGATATCCTGCATAACAAATGTCGCTGCCGGTCTGCAGGAACAATC
>JALRDR010000426.1 GCA_023262145.1 Planctomycetaceae bacterium
GGCCTGTTACGCTCAAAGCTGTCGCGCAGAAAACGACTCCATTCTTCGTGATCGCCTCGACGCTCCAGCAGCATCACATGAAATGCTTCCTGCATCCGTCGCGGGTAATCGCGTGAATCCAGCAGACGATCAATCAGTATCTGCCGACGCTCTGCCGCGGGATCATTCAGAAATTGCTTCGCTTCAGAGACAGATGGAATCCGACCGGCAAGATCGAGAAACACGCGGCGCAGAAACGTCGCATCACTCGCAGGCGATGACGTAGCCGGAATCAGCTGGTTAATTCGCTGATGCAGCGGGCGTTCGTCAACAGGTGTCGAGGCGGTTGCGGTAGCAGATGTCAGCAGAAGAACGATCAGACTGGCAGCACGAACAGACATACGCTTCTCAGCCTCGGAGGAAGGCACAGAACCAACGGGAGCACGGGTACAGGCAGTGAATTCAGGGCGGGAGAATCCTGTCTGAGATCAGCTCAGGAGCTGCCCCGCCGTGATCGAGGAAAGCAGCAGCCGTTGCGCGGACTGCTGCAGCATGTTCCTGCAGTGCAGATGGTATGACGGACTGCGGAGAATTCGCAATCGGTAACTCCCGCCAAAACGGGCTTGGCAGGAGCTGTGCGGAAATCCCTGCTACAGCAATTGACAAAGGATCTGCAACCAACGCAGGACAATCGCCTGAAATGACGGCTCACTGGATTCGGCATCCACGGCCGCAGAGACTAAGATGCTGCCCGGTCCTGTCCACATCGCAAAATGACTCTACCAGAGGATGCCATGTCTCGTTACTTCCCACGTGTCCATACTGTAGTTCTGATGCTGCTGTCAGCCGGGGTCTTCAGCGCGCGGGTGCAGGCTGGTGCAGCGGCTGAAAGACAACGTCCGAACATTCTCTTCATCTTCACTGATGACCATGCGGTCGATGCAATTTCTGCAAGTCACAGTCGTCTGGCCAACGTCGCACCAACACCGAATATTGATCGTCTTGCTACCGAAGGCGCCTACTTTGTCAATTCGTTCTGTGCCAATTCCATCTGTGGGCCTTCACGAGCCACCGTGCTCACCGGAAAGCACAGTCATCTCAACGGCTTCATGCGCAATACTGCGAAAGGCTTTGATCAAAGCCAGTGGACGGTGGCGAAAGCTCTGCAGGCCAGTGGCTACAACACTGCGGTCATCGGCAAATGGCACCTGAATTCAACTCCCGTGGGTTTTGACCACTGGGAAATCCTGCCCGGCCAGGGCAACTACTACAACCCTGTGTTTCTGCAGCAGGATGGGAGTCAGCAGAAATTCGCTGGCTACTGCACCGATCTTGTGACGGATAAGGCGATTGCATGGCTGCAGAATCGCAATGCGGACGAACCATTCTTTCTGATGTGCCAGCACAAGGCGCCGCATCGAACATTCAGCCCGGCGCTCAGACACCTTGGCAGCTTCGACGACATGGAGATTCCGGAACCGGACACACTGTTCGATGACTACCAGAACCGCAGCAGCACGCTCGCCGGCAACGAGATGGAGATTGATCGTCACTTTGACTGGGCTTACGACATCAAACTGCGCAAGGACGAACGCGGAGAGACCGTGCTGCCCCCTCCCGATCGCTACGGCACGCCCGAGTACAGCCGTATG